>SEHC01000098.1 GCA_004173415.1 Lysobacteraceae bacterium | reverse complement strand
GACTGCACGCCGGTCTGGCTGATGCGCCAGGCCGGACGCTACCTGCCCGAGTACCGCGCCACGCGCGCCAGGGCCGGCAGCTTCCTGGCCATGGCCAAGAATCCCGAGATCGCCTGCGAAGTGACCCTGCAGCCGCTGGCCCGGTTCGACCTGGACGCAGCGATCCTGTTCTCCGACATTCTCACCATCCCGGATGCGATGGGCCTGGAGCTTTATTTCGTCGACGGCGAAGGCCCCAAATTCCGCAAGACCGTGCGCAGCGCGGCCGACCTGCGCAGTCTCGGCGTACCGGACATGGAAACCGACCTGCGTTACGTGATGGACGCGGTGCGGGTGATCCGCCGCGAGCTGGACGGCAAGGTGCCGTTGATCGGTTTTTCCGGCAGCCCGTGGACGCTGGCCTGCTACATGGTCGAAGGCGGCGGCAGCAAGGACTTCGCCCGGATCAAGGCGATGGCGCTGAACGATCCCGATACGCTGCACGGGCTGCTCTCGGTCAACACCGATGCGGTGATCGCCTACCTCTCGGCGCAGCGCGCGGCCGGTGCGCAGGCGCTGCAGGTGTTCGATACCTGGGGGGGGGTGCTCAGCCCGGCCATGTACCGCGAGTTCTCGCTGCCCTACCTGTCGCGCATCGCGCGCGAGCTGGACCGCGGCACCGGCGAGGAACGCACCCCGCTGATCCTGTTCGGCAAGGGCAATGCCGCCCACCTGGAAGCCCTGGCCGACACCGGCACCGACGCGGTAGGGGTCGACTGGCTGGTGGAACTGTCTGAAGCCCGGCGCCGCACCGGCGGCAAGGTCGCCCTGCAGGGCAACCTGGATCCGGCCGTGCTGTATGGCTCGCCCGAGGCGATCCGCACGCAGGTCGCGGCGGTGCTGGACAGCTACGGTCGCGGTCCGGGCCACGTATTCAACCTGGGCCACGGCATGTCCCCGGACATGGACCCGGAACACGTCGCGGTCCTGGTCGATGCGGTGCACGGACTCTCGTCGACCGCCTGAACCGATCGATGACCCGGAGCCACCCATGACCGCCGCGTTCGCCGGGGTGCCGGTGACCGAGGTACGGATGATGGATTCGGAGCTGTGGGGCGACCATCAATACATCCTGGACCGCCCCTATGCCGAAATCCGCGAGGCGCTGAAGGTGTTCCTGGCCGCGCGTTGCCAGGCCCAGCGCGACCAGGCCGGCGCCCTCGCCACCAGCGACTGCGACCTGCTCGAAACCGCGGAGGGCCTGTACCTGGAAACCGGCGAAGCCGGCGGGATCTGGCTGCATCCGCAACACGACGATCCGCAGCGCACCGTCTATGCCGAGGCCTGGTCGGACTGAGCGGGGTCGGACGTGCGCGCGAGGGCGCGTTCGATGGCCTCGGCCAGCAGGTCACCGGTAACAGGCTTGCGCAGGAAACCATCGAAACCGGCGGCCCGGGCGAGTTGTTCGGCCTCCGCGTCGGCGCGGGCGGTCACCGCGACCAGCGGCGCGGCGAAGGACTGGACCCGCAATTGCCTGGCCAGGGCCAGTCCATCCAGGCCCGGCAGGTCGAGGTCGAGCAGCGCGATGTCGAAGGCGTGCGCCGAAGTCTGCGCCAGCGCCGCCAGGCCGTGCGGCGCGTGGCTGACCTGGTGTCCACGCGCACGCAGCAGGCCGCAGATCACCTCGGCCACGGTCGCATCGTCCTCGACCAGCAGCACGCGCAGGGCGCGCGCCGGCTGCGCGGATGGCGGCGGCACTGGGCCCGGCGGTGCGGCTGCAGCCAGCGGCAGCTCTACCACGAAGCGGGTACCCACTCCGGGCGTGCTCTCCACCCGGATCTGCCCGCCCATGGCCAGGGCCAGCTCCTGGCAGATCGCCAGGCCCAGGCCGCTGCCGCCGTATCGCGCCGCGGTGCGCGCGCCTTCGGCCTGCTCGAAACGCTGGAACAGCCGCGCCTGCTGTTCTTCGTTGAGACCCGGCCCGGTGTCGACCACTTCGAACCGGATCCCGAGCGGCTGACCCGGCGATACCCGCAGGCAGACCCCGCCCTTGTCGGTGAACTTGATCGCATTGCCCAGCAGGTTGAGCAGGATCTGGCGCACCCGCAAGGGATCGCCGTGCAATGCCAGCGGCGTTGCCGGCGCCACCTCGTCGGCGAACGACAGGCCGCGCTGCCCGGCCATTGGCGCGGTCAGTCCCAGCACCTCGGCGATCAGCGCGCGCAGGTCGAAATCCTGCTGCTGCAGTTCCAGCTTGCCGGCTTCGATGCGGGCGATGTCCAGGGCGTCGTTGACCAGCCGCAACAGGTGCGCGCCGGCGTTCTGGATGGCGTGGGTATAGCCCTTCTGCCTTTCGTCCAGCGCGGTTCCCAGCAACAGTTCGCTCATGCCCAGCACGCCGGTCATCGGCGTCCGCACCTCGTGGCCCAGGGTGGCCAGGAACCGGGTCTTGGCCAGCGAAGCCTGCTCGGCCAGTTCGCGCTTGTGCTCGCGCAATTGCCATTCGCTGCGCCGGCGCAGGCGCCCGCGATACATCCGCGCGGCCAGCGCCAGCAGCAGCAGGCCCAGCAGCACGAACACGGCGATGCCCCATCCGCTGCGCCACCACGGCGGCAGCACGCGGAATTCCAGCCTGCGTTCGGCCGACGCATTGCCGGCCGCATCGAAGGCCTGCACATGCAGCACGTAACTGCCCGCCGGCAGCGAAGAGAAAACCCGTTCACCACTGGCGCCCTGGCTGACCCAGTCCTTGTCGAAGCCCTGCAGGCGCGACCGGTAGCGGTTGGCCAGCGGGTCCTCGAAGGACAGCAGGCGTGCGCTGACCTGCAACTCATGGTCGCCAGGGCGCAGGGTGAATTTGCCGCGCAACGGCAACGCCACCACCTGGTCGTCGCGGCTGACCTGGATCGCATCCAGCACCAGGTTGGGGGTGACCGGCGCGGGATCTGCCAGCGCGGTGTCCAGCAGCATCAGCGAACCATCGGCGGTGGTGCCGGCCAGCACGCCGTCGTCGGTGATCAGCAAGGCCCGGTCGCTGAACTCCTGGCTCAACAAGCCGTCGCGCACGCCGAACGCGCGGACCCTGCCCGACTGCGGTTCGATGCGCAGCAGGCCGCGCCGGGTGGCCAGCCAGACGCGGCCGGCGGCATCGACCTGCATGCCGGTCGATTCCACCGCCGGCACGCCCTGGGCCATGGCCATGCGCTTCTCGCGACGCCATTGCGCGCCCTCGCGGCGCCACGATTCCAGGCCGGACAGTCGGTGCACCCAAAGCTGGTCGGGCGCACCGAACACGAAGGAAAACACCCGTTCTCCACCGGTCCCGGGGATCGTTTCGAATCGGCGTACCGACCCGTTCCAGCGCAGCAGTCCCTGGGCGCCAGCCAGCCACAACGCGCCATCGGAGCCGATGCGCAGCGCCTCGGTATCCATGGCCGAGAGGCCGTGGCCGGAACCGGCATCGACCTGGTCGAGCACCTCGCCGGTTTCGCCATCGCGGCGCTGCAGGCCGGCGCCGAGGCTGGACAGCCACACGTCGCCTGCGGGCGTTTCCACCAGCCAGTCGACCATACCGTCATCCGGCAGGGCGTCACGCGCCGAATCGGCCGACCAGCTGCGCAGCGCGCGGGAACGCAGGTCGATGCGCAGCAGCGCATTGCCCGAACCCATCCACAGGCGGCCGCGCCGGTCCTCCAGCACCGACATCAGGCGCTCGTTCTTCAGCGCCCCGACATGGAAGGGCAAGGGCAGCACTTCGCCGCTGACCGTGTCCACGCGCTGGACCTCGCCCTTGATGCTGGTCAGCCACACGCCACCGGCCCGCGCCGGGGCGATGCCGATATGCAGGCCGGGGCTGAGCCCCTCGGCCGGCGACAGGGTCGCGATCCTGCGCCAGTCCGAGCGCAGGTAACCCAGGCCGCGCGAAGGCACCGGGACCCATAGGCCACCGTCGGGCTGGCGCAGCAGCGCCTGCAGTGCGCGGGTCGCCCCGTAGCCCTGCATGTCGAAGGACACGGGGGCCGGGGCGCGATCGCCCTCGGTCCGCCACAGGCCGCCCTGCCCGCCCAGCCAGTACTTGCCGTCGCCGCTGCCGGCCAGGGCGACCACCGCGTTAGGCCGCGCGAACATCGGCGACCACGGTGGCGCGGTCCAGCGTCCATCGGCCCTGCGCTCGAACACGCCGGCCGAGGTACCCACCCACAGGCGATCGCCATCAGGGGTGATCGAATAGATGCGCGGCGCCGCCTCGCCCGGCAGCGCCACCGGCCGCATCGTGCGTCCGTCGAAGCGCGCCAGTCCGGCCATGGTGCCGATCCACAGGTGGCCGGCGGCGTCGAACACCAGCGACAGCACGTCATCGGAGGGCAGCCCCGCCGACCCCGCCCGGCCGGAACCGAAGCGGGTGATGCCGCCGCGGCCATCCATCCGGCAAAGGCCGCCTCCGAAGCTGCCGAACCACACGGTGTCGCCCTGGCTGGCGATGGCGAACACGTCGTCGCTGCCCATGCCGGGATGGGAGGCCTTGCGATAGTGGCGGAAGCCCTTGCGCCCGGCGTCCATCATGCTCACGCCACCATTCTCGGTGGCCACCCAGATCCGGTCGCGCGCGTCGATGTGCAGGGCCTGGACGATATTGCCGGGCAGCGAGGCCGGATCGTCGGGCTGGTGGCGCCAGACCTGGAACCCCACCCCGTCGAAGCGGGCCAGGCCATCGGAAGTGGCGATCCACAGGTAGCCGTCGCGATCGCGCAGCAGCGCCGGTATGTTGGTCGAAGGCAGTCCATCGGCCGCGCCCAGCACGCGGAAGCGCGGGATCTCGGGTACCGCCGCCCACGCCGGGAGGCAGCACGCCAGGCACAGCAACAGCCACCCGCTACGCATCCCCATTCCCTGACCCCATTGCCCGCCTTCCCTGTCCCGGCATCGTCGCAATGGACCGTTGCGGGCGCAAGCGGCGTATCTTCGGCCACACCGCCCTAGAATCCCGGCTCATGCCCCTGCACCCGCCCACCGCCCTTGCCTGCGCCCTGCTGCTGTTGGCCTCGCACATCGCGCCGGCGACTGCTGCCAGCGCGGTATACCAGCTCGATCCGGTCCACACCCGGGTGATGGTGGCGGTGGAGCACGCAGGTTTTTCCAAGGCCATCGGCACGGTATCGGGCAGCAGCGGGCGGATCGAATTCGATCCGGCGGACTGGAGCACCGCGACCGTGCAGGTCAGCGTACCGCTGGACAAGCTGGATTTCGGCGACCCGAAGTGGAATGCCGCGGTACAGGCCGGCAACCTGCTGGATGGCGAACACTTCGCCACGGCCGAATTCCGTTCCACCCGGGTCGAAGCCATCGATGCCACCCACGCCACGGTCCATGGCGACCTCAGCCTGCGCGGGGTCTCCAGGGAAGTGAAGCTGGACGTCACCCTGAATGCGCTAAAGCGCCATCCGTTGCCGCCTTTCCGGCGCACCGCCGGATTCTCGGCAAGCACCGTGCTCAGTCGCGCGGATTTCGGCATCGATGCATGGAAGTCGGTGATCGGCGACCGCATCGAGCTGCGCCTGGAAGTCGAAGCCACCCGCACCCGCGCCGGTGCCGCGGACGATACCGAAGACAGCCCACCCGACCTGCCCGACCCGACCACGGAGCCGACCACGCCATGACCCTCAAGAACACCGCCGATCGCTGGGGCCCGGTCAGCCAAGCCTTCCACTGGATCATCATGCTGCTGATCCTGGGCCTGGCCACCGTCGGCCTGACCATGGGCGAACTGCCGAAGACGCCGAAGTATTTCTGGGTATTCACCGCGCACAAGTCGATCGGCATCACCGTGCTGGTGCTGGTCCTCGCCCGCCTGGCCTGGCGCCTGTACGCCGGCCGGCCCGACCCGGTGCCCGGCACGCCGGGCTGGCAGGAGCGCATCGCCAGCGTCACCCACTGGCTGCTGTACGCGCTGATCCTGCTGATGCCGGTCTCCGGCTGGCTCTACGACTCGGCCAGCGGCCTGCGTCCGTTCCGCTGGTTCGGCCTGTTCGACATGCCCAAGCTGGTGCCGCCCGACGAAGGCCTGCGCGGCCTGGCCCACGAAGTGCACGAATGGGGCTTCTGGGTGCTGGCGGCGCTGGTCTGCGTTCACGCCGGGGCCGCGCTCTACCACCACTATTTCCAGCGCGACGCCACCCTGCTGCGCATGTTGCCGGGGGGTTCACCCCGCATCGGCGATAACGCCCCTTCCCCGCCCGCTCCCCACAGGAATCCCGCCGATGTCCCGTGACTTCTTTTCCCCCGCGCTCACCGCCGCCGCACTGGTGGCGATGATGGCGTCGGCCCCGGCCATCGCCGCCGACTACGTGCAGGCGCCGGGTTCGACCCTGGTGTTCGCCAGCAAGTACGACGGCGAGGTCTTCACCGGCAAGTTCGCCAGCTTCGCCACCACCCTGAGTTTCGACCCGGCCAAGCTGGCGGCCTCGAAGCTGGACGTGGTCATCCCGCTGGCCGGCGCCAGCACCGGCAACGCCGACCGCGATGGCACCCTGTCGGGCAGCGATTTCTTCGACGTGGCCAGGTTCGCCCAGGCGCGCTACACCGCGACCCGGTTCCGTTCGCTGGGCGGCGACCAGTACGCCGCCGACGGCACCCTGAGCCTGCACGGCGTCAGCAAGCCGGTCACCCTCACCTTCACCTGGACGCCAGGCGCGCAACCGGTGCTGGCCGGCAAGGCCACGGTCAAGCGACTGGACTTCGGCGTGGGCGCGGGGGACTGGGCCGACACCAAGGCCATTCCCAACGAGGTAGCGGTGAGCACGCGGGTCGTGTTCAAGCCGGCGAAGTAGCTGTAGGAGGGGGCCCTGCCCGCGGTGCCCGGCCCCTCGTCCTTGTAAGTCCGAGCTTGCTCGGATGCTTCTGCTCCTGCGCCAAGAGCATCCGGGCAAGCTCGGATCTACAAAGCAAGGCATCGCGGGCAGGGTTCGCTCCTACAGAAAAGCTCGTAAGCGCTCGAAATCGAACGGCCAATCCAGCTCCGCCCCCGTATCGCCGTTGCGAAAAACCGGCACGCGCATCCCGTAGCGTTCTTCCAGTGCTTCATCGTCATCGATGAACACGCTGTCGAACTCCGGTACGCGCGCTGCGGCGAGCACTTCCAGGGCGAGGTCGCAGAGGTGGCAGTCGTCGCGTTGGTAAAGGATCAGCGCCAATGGAGCGGTTCCGGTGAGGGGTGTTGCGGCGCGGGAGGTCGGCCGCATCGCCAGCGCATAGAATAGCGCCCATGGCAGTCAGCACTTTCGACCTTTTCAAGATCGGCATCGGCCCGAGTTCCTCGCACACGGTGGGCCCGATGCGGGCAGCGGCGCGCTTCGTGGCGCGCTGGCTGCAGGAACCCGGCCGCCTCGACGAGGTCGCCCGCATCCGCGCCGAGGTGTTCGGCTCGCTGGCCCTGACCGGGCGCGGCCACGGCACCGACAAGGCGGTGCTGATGGGCCTGGAGGGATACCTGCCCAACCTGATCGATCCGGACGTGATCCCGGCGGCGCTGGCGCGCATCCGCGGCGACAGGAAACTGCTGCTGGCGGGGCTCCGCGAAGTCGCCTTCGACGAGAAGCGCGACCTGGTGATGAACAAGCGCCAGAAGCTGCCCTACCACACCAACGGCATGCGCTTCACCGCCTTCGATGCGAACGACGAGGTCATCGCCACGCGCGACTACTATTCGGTCGGCGGCGGCTTCGTGGTCAACCACGACGACGCGGCTTCCGACCGGATCGTCGCCGACAGCACCGAGCTGCCGTATTCGTTCAGGAGTGGCGACGAGTTGCTGGCCAAGTCGGCGAGCAGCGGGCTGAGCATCTCGCGGATGATGTTCGAGAACGAGAAGGTCTGGCGCGGCGAGGAGGAAGTCCGCGCCGGGCTGCGCGAGATCTGGGACGCGATGCAGAGTTGCGTCGCCCGTGGCATCCGCCAGGAAGGCACCCTTCCCGGCGGCCTCCACGTCACCCGCCGCGCCCCCGCCCTGTTCGCCGAACTGTCGAGCAAGCCGGAAGCGGCGATGCGCGATCCGCTGACCACGCTGGACTGGGTGAACCTGTACGCGCTGGCGGTGAACGAGGAAAACGCGGCCGGCGGCCGGGTGGTCACCGCGCCG
>SEHC01000552.1 GCA_004173415.1 Lysobacteraceae bacterium | reverse complement strand
CCGAGAAGGACGCGGTGAAATGCGCGGCCTTCGCCAATGACTGGCATTACAGCGTGCCGGTCACCGCCGAGTTGCCGGAGGCATTCTGGGTGGCGTTGCTGGAGAAACTGCCCAGGCACGCGGAGCGCAGCCCATGAACAACGATCCCGTCGACGCCGGCTTCGTCGTCGCCATCCCGGCCCGGTTCGCGGCCTCGCGACTGCCGGGCAAGCCATTGCGCCTGCTCGGCGGGGAGCCGCTGGTCGTGCATGTGGCCCGCCGCGCCCTGGCGGCCGGCGCGCGCGAAGTCTGGGTCGCGGCGGACGATGAGCGGATCGCCGAAGCACTGCAGGGCACCGCGGTACACGTGGCGATGACCTCCACCGCCCATGCTTCCGGCAGTGATCGGCTGGCCGAATGCGCCGACCTGGCCGGCTGGGCCGACGACGTGGTGGTCGTCAACCTGCAGGGCGACGAGCCCTTCGCCCCGGCCGCCGGTATCCGCGCGGTGGCCCGGACCGTGCTCGACAGTGGCGCGGAGATGGCCACCCTGGCCACGCCGATCACCGATGCACCAAGTCTGTTCGACCCGAACACGGTGAAGCTGGTGCGCACCGGCGGCCCGGAAGGCTGGAGCGACGCGTTGTATTTCAGCCGCGCGCCGATCCCCTGGCACCGGGATGGATTCGCCCTGGATCGCGACAGCCTGCCACCGGGCCAGTGGCTCAGGCACATCGGCATCTATGCCTATCGTGCGGGGTTCCTGCGCCGCTTTGCCAGGATGCCGCCCGGCCGACTGGAGCAGGCCGAATCGCTGGAGCAATTGCGGGCGCTGGAAGCCGGCCTGCGCATCGCCGTGGCCCTGACCCCGGAACCGTTCCCGCCGGGAGTGGACACCCCCGAAGACCTGCAGCGCGCCGAGGCGTGGCTGGCAAGCGGCGCTTGAAGCTGCTGGTTGTCTGCCTGGGCAACATCTGCCGTTCGCCGCTGGCCGAGGGCGCACTGCGCGAGCGCATCGCCCGATCGCCGCTGGCTGGGCGCATCCAGGTCGACTCGGCGGGGACCGGCGATTGGCACGCCGGACAGCCACCGGATCCGCGCGCCATCGCCTGTGCGCGCAACCACGGCGTGGACATTTCCGACCTGCGTGCGAGGCAGCTGCGGCGATCGGATTTCGATGACTTCGACTGGCTCTTGTGCGCGGACCGGCAGAACCTGCGCGACGTGCTCGCGCAGGCGCCGGCGCACTGCCGCGGCAAGGTCGGCCTGCTGCTGGAATGGGCCGGCATGGAGCCCGGCGGGGCCATACCCGATCCGTATTCCGGCGGCAGCAAGGACTTCGAGCATGCTTGGCGACTGGTCGATTCGGCGGCACAGGCGGTCGTGGCCCGTCTGTGCGCTGGTTGAGAGTCCGGCATAATCGGACCGATGATGGATATCGCCATGGTTCCCGAACTGCCGAAGAGCCTGGAATGGCTCAATGCCCCGGCCACCTCCCTGCATGAGCA
>SEHC01000551.1 GCA_004173415.1 Lysobacteraceae bacterium | reverse complement strand
CTGATAGGACAGCCCGGCCACTGCCTGGCCCTGGTTATGATCGCGTACCCAGCCCTCGAAGCTGGCGTAGGCGCCGGCATGGTCATCGCGCAGCGACGCGCGCAGCGCGCCGACGTCGAACGTCGATTCGACCAGAAGGAAACGCCCCATCGCGGCCTCCTGCATCATCTCAGCCGCCGCTGACCGGCGGCAGGAACACCACCTCGCTGCCCTCGCGCAACGGGTCCGACCAGCGCGCGAACTCGCCGTCCACCGCCACGCGCAGCGTGTCTGGCGGCAGGACCAGGCCATGGCTGGACTGCAGCTGGAGGTACAGGCCGCGCAGGTCGGCGGCCCCGGTTTCCACCAATTCTTCCGCCACCCCGCTGGCATCGCGCAGGCTGGCGAAGTAGAGCACCCGCAACCTGGCCATCAGGCGGGTCCGAAGTCGCGCTTGCCGCCGCGCTTGGCCAGCAGCCTGGCCGGGCCGATGACGATGCGGTGCGACAACGCCTTGCACATGTCATAGACGGTAAGCGCCGCGACCGTGGCACCGGTCAGCGCCTCCATTTCGACCCCGGTGCGCTGGGTCGCCCTGACCGCGCATTCGATCCGCAGCACGGTTTCGCCATACCAGGCGATCGCCACGTTGCAGCCATCGATAGGCAAGGGATGGCAGAAGGGGATCAGTTCGTGGGTGCGCTTGACCGCCATGGTCCCGGCGATCACCGCGGTATCGATGATTGCGCCCTTGGCGCTGCGCAGGCCGCTGGCGTGCAACTGCGCGGCGACTTCCCGGGGGAAACGCACCCGGCACTCGGCCCTGGCTTCGCGCGTGGTCACCGCCTTGGCCGACACGTCGACCATCGCCGGCAGGCCGGCCGCGTCGACATGGCTGAGCTTGCGCCGCGCCGTGGCCACTAGCCACCCACCAGGAACATTTCCACATGCCGGCCCCGCCCGGCGGCGGGCTGGCCTCGCAGTTCGCTGTAGCGGTCCGCGCGCCGCGACCACAGGTCCGCGACCCGGGTGGCCAGCGCCTCCTCGCCTTCGGCGATAGTGGCACGCAGGTCGGCGCCCGCGGCGGAGAACAGGCACGTGTACAGATGCCCGTCGGCCGAGACGCGCGCGCGCTGGCAATCGCCGCAGAAAGGCTCGCTGATCGAGCTGACGAAGCCGATCTCGCCGGCGCCGTCTTCGAAGCGATACCGGTTCGCCACCTCGCCCGCATAGTTCGGGTCCAGCGGCTGCAGCGGCCAGCGCGCGTGGATGCGCTCGCGCAGTTCGGCGCTGGGTACCACCCGGGCCGGCCGCCAGTCGTTGCAGGTGCCGACGTCCATGTATTCGATGAAGCGCAGCACGTGGCCGCTGCCGCGGAAGTGCGCGGCCAGCGGCAGCACCTGGTCCTCGTTGACGCCACGCTGGACCACGCAATTTATCTTCAGCGAAGCGAATCCGGCCCTGGTTGCGGCGTCGATCCCGTCGAGCACGGTGGAGACCTCGCCGCG
>SEHC01000550.1 GCA_004173415.1 Lysobacteraceae bacterium | reverse complement strand
AGTCGGACCAGGTGTTCACCCGCGGCAGCGGCGAAGGCTGGGCGACCGACGCCGACGTGTGAGCGACTGACCGGCCGATCGGCCGGTCGTCCCATCAGGGCCGACTTCCCCGGGCGAATACACAGAAGCGGGATCTTGCAGGAGCGACGCAGGTCGCGAAGTACGCAGCACCCGATTGCCGACAGGGCTTGGCCGGGTGATTTCCTGGCTTGGCGACTTGCGTCGCTCCTGCAACCCGCCCGCCATGCCCACGCGTCCAGCGGTATCACGACAGCCCCGGCGGGCAGCTGCGATCATGGCGCATGACTTCCACGCCCCCTGCCCTGCTGCTCGCCTGCCTGCTTTGCCCCACCACCGCGGCCGCGCAATCGACCGCCGCCGATGCAGTCACCCTGGACCGCATCCAGGTGCGCGCCAGCCGCCTTCTTGGCGTCAATGACTTCGACACACCGGCCTCGGTGGCCACCGTTTCCCTGCCCGATGACCACAACACCAGCGCGGCCAATGTGTCCGATGCGCTGGGCGGGGTACCCGGCCTGCTGGCACGCGACCGCCAGAACCTTGCACAGGACACCCAGCTTTCATTGCGTGGCTTCGGCGCGCGCTCGACCTTCGGCGTGCGCGGCGTGCGCCTACTGGCCGACGGTATTCCGGCCTCCATGCCCGATGGGCAGGGACAGCTTTCGCACTTCAACGTACTGGGGGCCGAGCGCCTCGAGGTCATGCGCGGTCCGTTCTCGGCCCTCTACGGAAACTCCTCCGGTGGCGTGGTCCAGTTGTGGAGCGCCGAAGGGCGGCAAGGCGATCCCTGGCGCGTGCGCGCCACCGCCGGCAGCGATGCGACCACCACCCTCGGCGTGCACCTGAAGGGCGCGGTCGGCGCCGTCGGCTACAACCTGGCCGCGGCGCGATTCGATACCGACGGTTATCGCGACCACGGCGCGGCGCGGCGCGATTCGATCAATGCACGATTCGACTTCAGCCCTGGTTCTTCCCGCAAGTTCACCCTGGTACTCAATCACCTGGACTTGCCCGATGCCGAGGATCCGCTGGGCCTGAGCCGCGACCAGGTCGAAGAGGATCCGCGCCAGGCGACCGCGGTGGCCACCTTGTTCGGCACCCGCAAATCCGTGCGCCAGAGCCAGGCCGGACTGGGCTACACGCAACAGGTGGGAGCGGCGCAAACCTGGCGGGTGCTGCTGTACGGCGGCAGCCGCGCGGTGCAACAGTTCCTGGCCTTGCCGGTGGCGGCTCAGGCCAATCCGCTCAACGCCGGTGGTGTCATCGACCTGGACAGCGACTACGGCGGCGCCGACCTGCGCTGGAGCTGGCAGGGTGCGCTGGCGAACAAGCCCTTCGAGTTGACCGTCGGTGGCAACGTGGACCAGCAGGACCAGGCGCGTCGGGGTTACGAGAATTTCATCGGCGACACCCTGGGCGTGAAAGGTGCCCTGCGCCGCGACGAAGGCAACCGCGTGCGCAATGTCGACGGCT
>SEHC01000549.1 GCA_004173415.1 Lysobacteraceae bacterium | reverse complement strand
TCGGCCAAGTTCCCCTCGACCCTGCGCGGCGTGCTGCGCTCGGGCATGTTCGCCGAGGGCTGGGCGGTGTACACCGAGAAGATGATGGCCGACGCCGGTTACCTGGACAACGACCCGCTGTTCCGCCTGGTGCAGCTCAAGTTCTACCTGCGCACGATCGCCAATGCGATCCTGGACCAGGGCGTGCACGTGGACAACTGGACCCGCGAGCAGGCGATGGACCTGATGGTGCGGCAGACCTTCCAGCAGGAGCGCGAGGCGGCAGGCAAGTGGACCCGGGTGCAGCTGACCTCGGCGCAGCTGCCCACCTACTTCGTCGGCGTGCAGGAACACTTCGACACGCGCAAGGCGGTCGAAGCCAGCCTGGGCGAGAAGTTCAACCTCAAGGCCTACCACGACCAGGTGCTGTCGTATGGCGCGCCACCGGTGCGCTTCGTGCGCGAGCTGATGCTGGACCAGCCGATCCAGTAAGCGCTGCAGGCGTGGCGTGGGTGGTCCCCCGCCATGCTTGGCCGCGGGCAACCGGGCCTGCCCGGCTGCTCGCAGACCTCGACCCGAGGCGAGCCCGTCCCTGCGCCGCAGGGCCGGCAGCCCGCGGGCGCGATCAGTTCCTACCCGGCGTCGTCGGCCGCCACGAAGCCGCCGGTCTGCCGTTTCCACAGCCGCGCATACAGGCCGTCGCGGGCGATCAGTTCGGAATGGGTGCCGGTCTCGACCACGGCGCCGCGCTCCATCACCACCAGCCGGTCCATGCGCGCGATGGTGGAAAGCCGGTGGGCGATGGCGATCACCGTCTTGCCCTGCATCAGCGTGTCCAGGCTGTCCTGGATCGCCGCCTCCACTTCCGAATCCAGCGCCGAGGTGGCTTCGTCCAGCACCAGGATCGGCGCATCCTTGAGCAGCACGCGGGCGATGGCGATGCGCTGGCGTTGTCCGCCCGACAGCTTGACCCCGCGCTCGCCGACCTGGGCCTCGTAGCCGCGCCGGCCTTCCGCATCGACCAGCCCGGCGATGAAACCCTCGGCGCGGGCGCTGCGCACTGCCGCCAGCACCTCTTCCTCGGAGGCGTCGGGCCGCCCGTAACGCAGGTTGTCGCGGATCGAGCGATGCAGCAGCGAAGTGTCCTGGGTGACCACGCCGATCTGCCGGCGCAGGCTCTCCTGGCTGACCCCGGCGATGTCCTGCCCGTCGATGAGGATCCGCCCCGACTCCAGGTCGTAGAGCCGCAACAGCACGTTGACCAGGGTCGACTTGCCGGCGCCCGAGGGGCCGATCAGGCCGATCTTCTCGCCCGGCAGCACCTGCAGGTCGAGGCCGGCGATCACGCCGCCCTGCTTGCCGTAGTGGAAATGGATGTCCTCGAAGCGCACCGCGCCGCGGCTGACCTGCAGTTCGCCCGCGCCGGGCGCGTCCATCACCGCATTGGGCCTGGCCACGGTTTCCATGCCGTCCTGGACGGTACCGATGTCCTCGAAGATGCCGTTGACCACCCACATGAT
>SEHC01000097.1 GCA_004173415.1 Lysobacteraceae bacterium | reverse complement strand
ATGCGGTTGGAGACGGCGGCGATCAGGTGCCGCGGGCGGATGGGCTTGGTGAGGAAGTCATCGGCGCCGCTTTCCAGCACTTCGAACTGGCGCTCGGGGTCCGGGTCGCCGGTCAGGAACACGATCGGCAGGTGCAGGAATTCGGCCTGCTGGCGGATCTGCATGGTCAGCGACATGCCGTCCGTGCCGGGCATGTGCAGGTCCATCAACACCAGGTCCGGCTGGAAACGCCGGATCGCCGGCATGACCGCGGCGGGGTCCATCTCCACTTCCGCCTGCATGCCGGCGCCGTGCAGCACGCTCTGTGCGAACAGGGCCTGGCCGCGGTCGTCCTCGACGATCAGCACACGGAACGGCGACGGACCCGGCTCGGGCCGCAGGGTGTCGCGGGCAGGCGGGGTGGAGGCGGCCGCGGGCGCCGCAGCTGACGCGCCAGCGGCGGGCGCTGCCGCATTGGCCGGAGCCGGAGCCGCAAGCGGGGGAGCGGGCGGCGCCGTGGTCACCGGATCGGCGGCCGGGGCATCGCCGGTCCAACGCCGCCAATAACCTGGCGGCGGCGTTTCGGCCCGCAGCCTTGAGCGCGAAGGCTCATCCTGCGGCCGGGATGTAGGTTCAATCGACGACATCAGGCTCCCCCAAGCTTGCAACCATTATGCGATCAAGTTCACAGTTTGTGGCGATTTCGTGACTCCTCATTCCTCAGTGCTTCGGGGCGACCGGCGTCGACCCCATCAGGCTGCGGACTCCACGCGCCAGTTTGCGCCAGGCCCACCAGACCAGCAGGGCCAGCAGCACGCTGACCCCGACGACCCCGGTCAGGGCCAGCCACGGATGGGCGAACGCGAGCCCCAGCCCGCCGAGGACCACCACGTCCTCGGTCACCGAAGCGGCGATGTTGCTGACCGGCTCGGGCGAGGTGTGGCCGAACACGGTCAGGTATACGCGGATCCCGGCCATCCATGCCAACAGGATCCCAATTACGAAAAGATGCGCTTCGGACATGGCTGGCAGTCGCCTAGACTGGAACATGGTGGCGGACCGAGCCCGGGGGGCGTCCACACTCACTGAGTATAGGCCCGATGAGCGGCCGCCGGCGGGTCCGGCGGCGGCGGCAGTCGGGCGATCTGCCCGTTGACCGAGCCACGGAATTCCCGATGCCCTATCCCCCGTCGCGCTACCAGATCGTGCAACGCCGCAACACCCGCCGCTGGCCCCGGCTGCTGGGAGTCGGCGCGCTGTGGTTGCTGTCGGTCGCCGTGGCCTGGCGCTGGGCGGAAATGCAGGCGGCGCCCTCGCTGGGCGAGGCAAGGCACCGGCTGCAGGCGGTCGAGGGCAACCTGCGGGTCCAGCAGGCGCGCCTTGAACAGCTCAGCCAGCGTCAGACCACGCTCAGTCGCTCCGACCAGATCACCCGCGATGCCAATGGCGACCTGCAGGGAACCCTCGCCGAGCGCGACGAGGAGATCGCCGCGCTCCGCGCCGACGTGGCCTTCTACGAACGCCTGGTCGGTCCCACCCAGCAGGGCAAGGGACTGAATGTGTTCTCGTCGGAATTCGCGGCCGGCGCCGGTTCCAGCTGGCATTACCAGATCATCCTGACCCAGAACCTCAATCGCGGCGCGATCAGCCAGGGGCGCATGCGCTTCGTGGTCGAGGGCGAGCGCGCGGGCAGGCTGGCCACGGTGGACTGGAACGAACTCAACCAGCGCCAGGCCATGCCCGGGCAGAGCTTCTCCTTCCGCTATTTCCAGACCATGGAAGGCCGGGTGATGCTGCCGCCGGACTTCACCCCGCAGCGCGTCCGCGTGCTGCTGGATGGCGAAGACGTGGCCGTGGAGCAGGCCTTCGACTGGAAGTCGAGCGCGACCTGACCTAGCCCGGCGATGCTCTTGCCGGCGACCCTATCCCCCGTAACCGAGACCACCCATGTTCAAGAACAAGCAGCACGACGGCCAGGCCATCGACACCCTGATCGGCCCGCAGGTCACCCTGCATGGCGACCTGGTATTCAGCGGCGGGCTGTACGTGGAGGGCCGGATCCACGGCCGGGTGATCGCAGAGCAGGGCACCCGCGCGGTGCTGACCCTGGCCGAGCAGGGCCGCATCGAGGGCGAGGTCCAGGTCCCGGTGGTGGTCATCAACGGCGAGCTGCAGGGCGACGTCTTCGCTTCCGAGCGGGTCGAACTGGCGGCCAAGGCCCGGGTGGTCGGCAATGTCCATTACCAGGTGGTTGAAATGCGTGCCGGCGCGACCCTGACCGGACGGCTGATCCATGCCGATGCCGAGCCTGCCGCGCAGGCCGGCCCGACCCTGGTTGCTGCCAACGGCTGAACCATCACCGGCCTCGCCGGGCAAGGCCGATTCACTGGCGCCTGTGGTCCAGGCGCTATGCTTGGGCCATGACCGACACCCCTTCCGACAGCCAGCCGCGCAGCCCGCACGGTCCGCACCTGCCGCACCTGCCGCACCTGCCACCCATGACCCCGATGGCGCGGCGTGCGGTCTATGCGCTGGCCGGCCTGCTGCTGCTGATTCTGGCTTTCGGCGGCTGGGGCTTATGGAAGGTGCTGGCCGGCAGCGGGGGCGGGCAACCTTCGGCGGCCCAGTTCCGGGCCCAGCAGCGGGCACTGGACGAGCTGGAACAGCGGGTCGCCACCCTGTCCCGGTCCGACCAGATCAGCCGCGACGCCAACAAGGACCTGCAGGGCGAGCTGGCCGAGCGCGACGAGGAGATTTCCGGCCTGCGTGCCGATGTCGCCTTCTACGAGCGCTTCGTCGGCGCCACCGCCCAGCGTCGTGGCCTGGCCGTGCACGAGTTGCAGATCCAGCCCTCGGGCGAACTGGCCTGGCATTTCGTCGCCACCCTCACCCAGAACCTCAACCGGGGCGCGGTCAACGCCGGCCGCCTCCAGGTGGCGGTGGAAGGCACCCGCGAGGGCAAGCTGCAGCGCCTGGCCTGGGCCGACCTGCGCCAGCAACCCAATGCGCCGGGCGTCGAGTATTCGTTCAAGTATTTCCAGCAGGTCGAAGGCGATCTGGTCCTGCCCGCCGGTTTCAGCCCGACCCGGGTGACCGTGCGGCTGCTGCCGCAGGGCGGGCCGGCGGTGGAGCGGTCGTTTGCCTGGACCGATCTGGTGCCGGCCACCGCGGTCGCCGCGCCCTGAGTGCCGCTGGCGCTTGAACCCCTTGGCTTCCGGCCCCATCCTGAAGACATGAGCACGCTCGTTTCGCTACCTGGCGCCTCCCCGGCGCCCGACTACCAGTCCCTCGACCGGCCGCTGAATTTCACCGCCGCGGCCGCCGCCAAGGTCCGCGAACTGGTCCGCGAGGAAGGCAACGAGGCCCTGGCCCTGCGCGTGTACATCCAGGGCGGCGGCTGTTCCGGGTTCCAGTACGGCTTCGAGTTCGACGAGAACCGTGCCGACGACGACCTCGCCGTCGATACGGACAACGTCACCCTGCTGGTCGATCCACTGAGCCTGCAGTATCTGATGGGTTCGGAAGTGGATTACACCGAAAGCCTGCAGGGCGCCCAGTTCGTGATCCGCAATCCCAACGCCAAGACCACCTGCGGTTGCGGAAGCAGTTTCAGCATGTGATCGCCTGGCTGCCGCCGGGTATGATTCCCGCGCAGTGACAGACCCCAGGTTCACATTTCCCGCCGGACTCTCCGGCTTCGCCTTCGGCGAGGCGCCGATCAACCGTGCCGATGCCTTGCGCGACGACCCCGAAGCGCTGGCCAGGCTGTGGCCGCTGGCACGGCTCATCGTGCTGGATGCCGACGGCAACGCATTCGCTGATGCAAAGGGTGAGTTGCTGGTGACCTCGGGCGAGGCGATCGGCGGCGGACCGGGCGCGGCGGTGTTCCTGGGCCTGCATGGCGCGGTCGCGTGGTTTTCGATCGATGCGTCATTGGTGCCACTGCAAGCGCCGCAACGCATCGACCTGCGCCGCGCCGCCAGCAACTGGCCGGCGGCCGACGCCAGCGCCTTCGCCTTCGCCCGCGCGATGCAGCACTGGCGCGCGCGCAGCCGTTTCTGCGGGGTCTGCGGCGCGATGGTCGAGTTCCGCCGCGCCGGATACGTCGCCCACTGCAGCCAATGCGGCACCGACCATTACCCGCGGGTCGACCCGGCGGTGATCGTGGCGGTGAGCGACGGCGAGCGCCTGCTGCTCGGGCGCCAGGCCAGCTGGCCGGCGAACCGTTATTCGGTGATCGCCGGATTCGTCGAACCGGGCGAATCCCTGGAGCAGACCGTGGTCCGCGAAGTCTTCGAGGAAACCCACGTGCGCGTGCGCGGCTGCCGCTACCTGGGTTCGCAGCCCTGGCCATTCCCGGGCGCCTTGATGCTCGGCTTCTCCGCCGATGCCGAAGCCGACGCGCCGCAGGTCGATGGCGAACTGGAGGATGCGCGCTGGTTCAGCGTCGAGGAGATCGCTGCCGCGCGCCAGCGCGAACCTGGCGATGGTTCCGGCATCCTGCTCTCGCCGCGCATCTCCATTGCCCGTTCGCTGATCGAACACTGGCATGCCGGGATGCAGGCTCGGCGCGACTGAGCGCACGAAGTCCGCCTCGTTTGCCGGCGACCGGCCATTAACGGCAAGCCAAGCTAGAATCGACGCCGGAGGAACGCCCGCCCATGTCGATCACCCTGGTTGCCGTAGTCATCGCGTTGGTGCTGGGCCATGTGGCCCCGGCCCTGGTGACTTCCGCGCGTCGCTACGCATGGTTCGGGCAGTGGCTGCAGTGGCTGCAGGCGCAATCGGGCGAAACCGGTTTCTGGCGCGGCCGCTACGGCATCGTGCTGGCGCTGGCCCCGCCGTTGCTGCTGGTGGGCTTGCTGCAATGGTTGCTGCATGCGCCGTTGCTGGGCCTGCTGGGGCTGGTGTACGCGATCGCGGTGCTGGTCTATGCCTGGGGTCCGCGCGACCTGGACGTGGATGTCGAAGCGATCATCGACGCCTACGATGCGCCTTCGCGACGCCAGGCCATGGCGCGCCTCTGGGAGGAAGGCGAAGCGGTCGCCGCCGACGGTCCGGCACTGGTCGAAGCGGTGTTCCGCAATGCCCTGCATCGCTGGTTCGGGGTCCTGTTCTGGTTCCTGCTGCTGGGCCCGGTAGGCGCCATGCTGTACCGGTTGACCGCCTTCTCGGCCGAAGGCGCGTTCGCGCGCACCTTGCCTGCGGCCACCGTGTCCGGCGCGCGTGGCCTGTACGCAATCCTCGACTGGCCGGTGGCGCAGCTGATGGTTCTTTCGATGGCCCTGGTCGGCAATTTCGACGCGGTTTTCGGCGCCTGGCGCGAGGCCCACGGCAACCGTTGGCAACTGGACAGCGGCTTCCTGGGCGCGGTGGCGCGGGCCAGCGTGCGCAGCGAACTGGCCGAGGAAGCCGAGGAGTACGCCGAGGAGGGCATGGTCCAGGCCATGCGCGAATTGCCCGAGCTGCGCGATGCGATGAGCCTGGTGTGGCGCATCCTGGTGCTGTGGATGGCGGTGCTGGCCCTGTTCGTCATCGCAGGCTGGGTGAGCTGAGCCAGCATCGTGCAGGAGCTGCGTGAGCTGCGACGCGCGTAAACGAGCTTGCGGGAGATTTCCAGCGGGGCCAGGCTTTGCAGTCGCAGCTTACGCAGCTGCTACCCGCGCAGCCGCGGGCTGAAGGGGAACCTCAAGACGCCGGTAAAGACAGTCGCGTCGTCGATGTCCCGCCGGCAGGCTTCCAGCCCGGCGCGAGCAGGGTGAACGGAAACAGGACAGGTTGCGGGCAATCCGCGCCGCTAGGCAATCAAGGCGCCGGGAAAGACAGTCGCGCCGCAGCGCGCCAACTAGTTTCCGCTATCGGACTTCAGCCCGGCGCGAGCAGGGTGAAGGGAAACCAGGGCAGGTTCCGGGCGATCCAGTAAACCGGCAACAACACCAGCCAGAATTTCGGCTGCGCCAGCACCATCATCGCCGGCTCCAGCCAGCGCGGCCTCCAGCCGCGCGAGTGGGCGATGATCATCGGGATCACCGGCAGCACCAGCACGCCCAGCGGATTCATCGACAGCGCACCGGCCAGGTCGCCATGGACCAGCGCATGCAGGGCGCGGGTCAGGCCGCAACCGATGCAGAACAGGCCGGTCAGCGCATGGAACATGCAGGGTGGGAACGGGTTGTCGACGGCGTTCGGGTCGAAGTTCCATAACAGCCAAACGCCGGCGGGGACCGCAATCGCGATCCCCGCCAGTGCCGCCAGGTGCAAGGGTCGAAGCGAAACGGCCATCGGCGCTTACTGGTATTGCTGCATCATCTGCATGTAGGTTTCCATGCCGCCGGTGGCGAAGATCGCGATGTTGATGAGCAGGCCGATGATCGCCAGGGCGGTGGCGACCCAGCACCAGGTCTTGGCGGTGGCCGACGCACGACGCGCGCCTTCGATGTCGCCCTGGTTGAGCAGGGTGTTGACCTTGGCCGAGAACACGATGGCGACGATGCCCAGCAGGCCCAGCGGGCAGCACAGGCAGGTCGCCACCACGGTGGAAATGATCGACCAGGCAAGATGGTTGGGGACGCTGCCGGGGGCGCTGGCAACAGGAGGGGGCGTGTAGCTCATCTGGATTCTCCGTCAGGTGTTGGCGGTGCGGTCTGCTGGGATGGGTGCGGCGTCTGGGTACGAGGACAGTCTATGTCACCCCGGGGTGGTCCGCCCAGCATGCGATGGCGACTGTGGTTTCAGGCATCGCCACCGCGCAGTTCCCGCACCCTCGCTTCCAACTGCCCCGCAGTCGCCGAGCCTCCATCCAGCACTTCCCCCGCCACTACCTCGATATGCGCGCGGAAGCGCCTGGGCACGCGCATCCGGTGCATGCGCCCGTCGCGGTGGCTCCACATGCTGCTCCACATGCCCTTCAGCGCCATCGGCACCACCGGCACCGGCCGCTTCCCGAGGATCTTCTCGACCCCGGACTTGAACGCGGCGATCTCGCCGTCGCGGGTCAGCGCGCCTTCGGGGAAGATGCCTACGATCTGCCCGTCGGCCAGGGCCGCCTCGATCTCGTCGAATGCGCGCTGCATCAGTTCCGGGTTCTCGCGCGCGCCGGCGATCGGGATCGCCTTGGCGGTGCGGAAGATCCAGCTCATCACCGGGATCTCGAAGATCCTGTAGTACATGACGAAGCGCACCGGTCGCGGCACGCTGGCCGACAGGATCAGCGCATCCATGTAGCTGACGTGGTTGCAGACCAGCAGCGCGGCGCCCTCATCGGGCACGTTGGCCTCGATCCCGTGCAGGCGCAGCCGGTACATCGCCCGCACCAGCACCCAGCTGAGGAAGCGCATCAGGAACTCGGGCACCAGGGTGAAGATGTAGATCGCCACCACCGCGTTGGCCACGGCCAGGGCCAGGAACACCTGCGGAATGGTCCAGCCGAAGAACTGCTGCAGCACGATGCAGGCCACCGCCGCCGAGACGATGAACGCGGCGTTCTGGATGTTCATGCCGGCGATTACCCGCGACATCTCCTCGCGCGGCGTGCGGCTCTGGATCAGAGCGAACAGCGGGACCACGAAGAAACCGGTGAACAGGCCGATCCCGACCAGGTCGAGCATGATCCGCGCGCTGCCCGGCGCCTGCACGAACTGCATCAACCCCAGGCCGCCGGCGGCGGCCGCGCCACTGCGCGCGAAGTACAGGTCCAGCAGGAAGGCGCTGATCCCGAACGCGCCCAGCGGCACCAGCCCGATCTCCACCGTGCGCGCGGACAGTTTTTCGCACAGCAGCGAGCCGACCCCGGTGCCGATGGAGAACAGCGCCAGGGCGAAGATGTACAGCGTCTCGGAGCCGCCCAGGTTGACCACCGCATAGGTCGGCAGCTGCGAAGTCAGCACGGTGCCGACGAACCAGAACCAGGACACGCCCAGGATCGAGTTGCGCACCGCCAGGGATCGGGTTCCAGTTGATCTTCAGGTCCGGCGCGCCGGGCTCGGCGCGCGGGATCGCGCGGCTGACCAGGTTGCCGCACACCGCCAGCAGCACGATGGTCGTGGCCGCGACCACCGGCCCCTGGTCGCCGGCCAGCTTGAAGATGAGCCCGCCGAAGATCATGCCGATCAGGATCGAGATCGAGGTACCCATTTCCACCAGGCCGTTGCCGCCGGTCAGCTCCTCCGGCTTGAGCACCGCGGGCAGGATCGAATACTTGACCGGCCCGAACAGGGTCGACTGCAGCCCGGTGCAGAACAGGGCGACCAGCAGCACGACCATGTTCTGGGTCACGAAGCCGACCGCGGCCAGCGACATGATCGCGATCTCCATGGTCGTGGTGATGCGGATCAGCCTGGACTTCTCCAGCTTCTCGGCGATCTGCCCGGCGGTGGCCGAGAACAGGAAGTACGGCAGGATGAACAGCGCCGGCGCCAGGTTGGCTCGTCGGCGCTGACCCCCAGGTAGAACAGCAGGCCGATGATCGCCTGCCGGTACACGTTGTCGTTGAAGGCGCCGAAGGCCTGGGTGGCGAAGAACGGCAGGAAGCGCCGCTGTTTCAGTAGGGCGAACTGACTGTGGCTCGACATGCGCGGTCCTTGGGTCTTTGCGGATCCGGGCAGGGCCGGATGCCCGTGGTCTTGGCTAGAAGCACCCCGGCGGGCCGGGACCCGCGGATATCAGGCGGGTTCGCGCGCTATCGCCCGCCAGCCGATGTCGTGGCGATGGAACTCGCCGGGCCAGGAGATGCCCGAGACTTCCCCGTAGGCCTTGCGCTGCGCATCGGCGATGTCTTCGCCCAGCGCGCACACGCACAGCACGCGGCCGCCCGAGGTCACCACGTGGTCGCCTTCGACCCGGGTGCCGGCGTGGAAGACCTTGGTGTCATCGACATCGGGCACGTCCCAGCTGTTGATGATGTCGCCCAGGCGCGGCGCTTCCGGGTAGTTGTGCGCGGCCATGACCACGCCCAGCGCCGGCCGCGGATCCCATTCGGCGCGCACTTCATGCAGGCGTCCCTGCAATGCGGCCTCGACCAGGTCCAGCATGTCCGAGCGCAGGCGCATCATCACCGGCTGGGTCTCGGGATCGCCGAAGCGCACGTTGAATTCGATCACCTTCGGCGCGCCGGCCGCATCGATCATCAGCCCGGCATAGAGGAAGCCGGTGAACGGAATGCCGTCGGCGATCATCCCCTGCACGGTCGGTTCGACCACTTCGCGCATCACCCGCGCATGGACCTCGGCGGTGACCACCGGGGCGGGCGAATAGGCGCCCATGCCGCCGGTGTTGGGCCCGGTGTCGCCATCGCCGACCCGCTTATGGTCCTGCGAGGTGGCCATCGGCAACGCGGTGTGGCCGTCGACCATGCTGATGAAACTCGCTTCCTCGCCCGCCAGGAACTCCTCGACCACGACCCGCGCACCGGCCTCACCGAAGGCATTGCCGGCCAGCATGTCGGTGACCGCGGCCTCGGCTTCGGCCAGGCTCATGGCCACGATCACGCCCTTGCCGGCGGCCAGGCCATCGGCCTTGACCACGATCGGCGCGCCCTTCTCGCGGATGTACGCCAGCGCGGGGCCGACTTCGGTGAACACCGAGTAGAACGCGGTGGGAATGCCGTGGCGGGCGAGGAAATCCTTGGCGTAGGCCTTGCTGCCTTCCAGTTGCGCGGCCGCGGCGGTCGGCCCGAACACCGGCAGGCCGGCGTCGCGGAAGCGGTCGACCACCCCGGCCACCAGCGGAATTTCCGGCCCGACCACGGTCAGGTCGACTTTTGCGTTGCGCGCCAGGCTCAGCAGGCCGTCGAGGTTGCCGACGGCCACGTTGGCATTGCGGCACTTGGGCTCGGTGGCGGTGCCGGCGTTGCCAGGGGCGACGATGACCTCGGTGACCCGCGGGGACTGGGCCAGCTTCCAGGCCAGGGCGTGTTCGCGGCCGCCAGAGCCGATGACCAGAATTTTCATGCAGATCCTGCCTTCTCGCCTGCCCCGCGACAGGCGGGAGACCCGGTGACTTTATACGAGACCCGTGGCCGGCAGGCAGCGCGCGCGCTGGATCCGCCTGGCTTGGCCGCGCGACTCAGTGCCTGAAATGCCGCACGCCGGTGAAGACCATGGCCAGGCCATGCTCGTCGGCCGCGGCGATGACTTCGCCATCGCGCATCGAGCCGCCGGGCTGGATCACCGCCTTGATCCCGGCCGCGGCGGCGGCGTCGATGCCGTCGCGGAACGGGAAGAACGCATCGGAGGCCATCACCGAACCGGGCACCACCAGCGAGGCTTCGGCGGCCTTGATCCCGGCGATCTTCGCGCTGACCACGCGGCTCATCTGTCCAGCGCCGATGCCGATGCTGCGCAGGTCGCGCGCGTAGACGATCGCATTGGACTTGACGAACTTGGCGATGCGCCAGGCGAACAGCAGGTCGGCCAGTTCCTTGCCGTCCGGCTGGCGCTGGCTGACCACCTTCAGTTCGTCCTCCGCGACCACGCGCAGGTCGGCGCCCTGCAGCAGCAGGCCGGAGCCGACCCGCTTGCTGTCGTAGTTGTTCTGGCCGGCGCCGTGCGGGATCTGCAGCACGCGCACGTTGGCCTTCTTGCGCGCGTATTCCAGCGCGCCGGGCTCGTAGTCGGGAGCGATCAGCACTTCGACGAACTGGCGGTCGAGGATCACCCGGGCGGTGGCGGCATCGAGGGTGCGGTTGAAGGCGATGATGCCGCCGAAGGCCGAGGTCGGGTCGGTGGCGTAGGCCAGCTCGTAGGCGTCGCCGCAGGCCACGCCCAGGGCCACGCCGCAGGGGTTGGCGTGCTTGACGATCACGCAGGCGGGGGCGTCGAACTGGCGCACGCATTCCCATGCCGCGTCGGCATCGGCCAGGTTGTTGTAGCTGAGTTCCTTGCCCTGCAGCTGGGTGAACGTGGCCAGGGTGCCCGGCACCGGCCACAGGTCGCGGTAGAAGGCGCCGGACTGGTGCGGGTTCTCGCCGTAGCGCAGGTCCATGACCTTGACGAAGGTCGAATTCATCTGCGCGGGGAACTCGCCGCGCGCCGGCACCGCGGTGGAGGCATCGGTGACCGCCGACAGGTAGTTGCTGATCGCCGCGTCGTACTGGGCGACCCGGTTGAACGCGGACACCGACAGGGAGAAACGGGTGGCGGCCGAGAGCTGGCCGTCGC
>SEHC01000096.1 GCA_004173415.1 Lysobacteraceae bacterium | reverse complement strand
ATCTTGCCGGACTCCAGCGGAAGGCTGGGCGGCAAGATGGGCGACGGAGAGAGAAGGGAAAAGTGAAGCGGTCAACTCGCCAGGCGCTTGCCCTTGGCGTGCGCAAACACCACCTGGTTACCGTCCTGGTCCTGGACGATCGCCAGGTCGATGAGTTCGGAATGCGAGGTCTCGTCGATGCGGATGCCCTTGGACTCCAGCCCGGCGATCTCCCGGTCCAGGTCTTCCACCACCAGCGTCACCGACGACAGGCCCGCGCGGCTGCCGTCCTCGAATACCTGCAGGCAACCGCCCTTGGGCAACTGCCACTCGGCCACTTCATCCATCGGCCGCGTGGCCGGCCCGAGGATCTGCTCGTACCAGTCCACCGCCACGTCGATGTCCTTGACTGCAATGCCGGCCAGTGCGTTGAGGATGGTCATGCGACACCTGGGGCCGGGAGGGACGGCGCATGAATAACCAGTGCAGGGTTACGCAACGGTGAAGCCGTCGCCCCGTCGCCCCGTCGCCTGCCTCCTACCGCGGCGGCGGCTTTGCTACTCCTGCAGCGGACGGGCCCAGCGCGCGTAGCTGGCTTCGACGCTCCTGCGCAGCGTACGTCGCAGCTGGACCTCGTCTGGTCGGGCCTGCAGGCGTTGGGCGACGCCCTTCCACCCGTCGCCGTGATCGCGGCTCCACTCGCGCACGACGTCGCGACACGGCCGGTCCACGGCCAGGGCCAGCGCGCAAGCCATGAAGATGTCGCCGGCTTGCCAGGAAGGATGCGACAGCACCGCCTCCACGTAGCCGCGCGGTATCGCGTAGTAGCGGGACATCTCGTCGCCGAAGCTTTGCGGATAGCGCGCGGCGTAGAGGTTGATGTCGGCCAGGTGCTGGTCCAGCCACGCGTCGCCGCTGCGCGGCTGGTAGGCCGGCTCTGCGGGCTGTGCCAGCGACAGGCCTGCGAACGCCAGCAGTGCACAGCCCAGGGCGTGGCGGAATCGGCACATCATGGAAACCCTAGATTTCCGCGCCTGGAGTGCGGATCCTGATCCTGGCCACGCTTTCCGTGGCGACCGCCATGCCCGAAGGCGACGGCAAGCGAGTTTTCCGGAACGGATTGCGTTCGCACCAAGCGCTTTCCAGGCAGAACGATATCGGCACTTCCATCGTAGTAGCTACGCCCTTGCCTGCCACCAACTCGGTGCGATAGGTCCACGCCCTGGACGCTTTCACGGCGGCCGCCTCGAAGTCCAGGCGCGTATTCCGTGCCAGGGAGCTTCCTTCGTACTCGGTAATCGTCGCGGAAGTGACCTTTCCCTCTGCATCGACAGCTGCCAGCATCAGCAAATGCGCCTGGGTTCCACGCCTCAACTGATCGGAAGGATAGGCAGGTGGAGTCTTTTGCAAGCCGAACGCACCGGTACGCGCCTCGCCGATCTGCAGCGCGATGCCGCCTTCGGCGGTCTTCCTCATGGTCACCTGCAACAGCAGGCCGGTCTCGGTGACCGCAGGAACGCCATCGAGCATGCCGGGCTCGAACTCCCACTTGCGCACCATCGCCTCCAGCGGCGCGGTGACCAGGCGCTCTTCGGGCCTGGTGCCCACCCACTCGAGCGAGCCCAACTGGCCGGCGGCATCCAGCACGATGCGCGCGCGAAACCAGGCCGTGCGGTTGCCGGGGTCACCCGCTTCTGCGCCATGGCCTGCCGAGGAAAAAGATGCCAGGCAGGCACCCAACAGCAGCGCGGCAAGCAATTTCATGCTGGGTACCCTCAACCGGAAAACCGCATCGTACCGCGCCAGGGCGCCTTGGAAATCATGCAGCTGCCAGCGCGGCGATCCGCTGGACGGCCTGGTGCAGCTCGCTGGACGACTCGACCTGCAGCAGCCGCGGTTCGCCCTCGGCCACAGAATGTTCGGCCTCGTGCGCCCAGGTGATGTGGTATGGGACGTGTATGCCCCAGCCGCCCAGTTGCACCACCGGCTCAATGTCCGAACGCAGGGAGTTGCCGATCATCACGAATCCGGAGGGCTCCACCCGCAGCTCGCGCAGGACCCGCGCATAGGTGGCCACGTCCTTCTCCGAGACGACCTCGATGCGGTGGAACAGGTCGGCAAGCCCGGACTTCTCGATCTTGGACTCCTGGTGGAACAGGTCGCCCTTGGTGATCAGGACGATCTCGAACTCGGCGGCGATGGCCCGCACCGATTCGCGGATGCCCTCAAGCAACTCGACCGGGTGCTCGAGAGTCGCCCTGCCGATCTCGATGACGCGATGGATGTCGCGGGCGCTGATCCGCTCGCCGGTCAGCTGCACGGCCGACTCGATCATCGACAGGGTCATGCCCTTGGCACCGTAGCCGAAGACGCGCAGGTTGCGGCGCTCGACCTCCAGCAGGTGCTGCAGGGTCCGCGCATCGGTCAGGTCGATGTACTGGCCGATGATCTGCTCGAATGCCTGCTCGGCCGCACGATAGTAGTCCTCGCTCTTCCACAGCGTATCGTCGCCGTCGAAGCCCACCCAGTTGATCGCGCCCAAGTCTTTCTCCTCCCATCCAGGCCGCAGAGGATAGCAGCGGCCAACTTACCCCCTGGACCAGCGTGGAGCACGCCCTGAAGGATCAGGCGCCGGACCAGAAAAAAAACAAGGGCGGCCTGGGGCCGCCCTTGCTTCTGTTGGCCCGGGGATCGTCCCCGGACCCTTGACCGCGCGCCTTGTTTACTTGGACTTCGGCTCGCCGTAGTTCTTGCTGACGAACGCCTTGTATTCCTCGGCGGTCAGCTTGCCATCGGTATCGGCATCAGCCTGGTCGAAAACCTGCGACAGCCCGGCGTTGGAAGCGGCTTCCTGCTTGCTGATCGCGCCGTCCTTGTCGGCATCGACCTCTTCCCAGCCCTGCTTGGCGCCGCCAGTGGTGGAGGCGGTGGCGGCAGTGGTCTCGGTGGACTGCACCGCGGCACCCGTGGCCGCTGCGTCGGTCGGGGTGGCCGACTCGGTCGGGGTCGGCTCCTCGGCCTGGGCTTCCGCCGCCTTCTCGGGAGCGTCGGTCTGCGCAAATGCCATCGGCATGGCGAGTGCGGCGGAAAGGGCAATCAGGCCGATCAGGGGCTTGCGGTTACGTTGGGTCATCGTCGTTGGCTCCGTTGTCAGGGAGTGCGTGTTGATCGCACGACTCCAGCATGCGAAGTTGCGACTGAATCGCCCATGCGGCGCAAGACAAGCTAAAACGATTGATTAACCACATTCAGGAAAAAAACAATTAGACGTTTCGTTAGAGCTGCGTGACCGCGATGTAATCGCCGCATTCCGTCGTGACCCGGTCCGCAATTCATGTGCGCCGGTCATCGTCTTGTGGCCGCTGGAGAGGCGATCCACCGGCCAAACCGCCGCTGAACAGTTGCCACCCCGCCAACACTCCGAGCAATGCGCCGATGATTTCCGCCGCCACGCGCACGCCCAGCGAGTCGGCATCGTGGATGCCCTGCAACGCCAGCCGGGCATACAACGGCGACTCCAGCTGGACGACGCCGAGATAGAACAGGTTCCAGCCGTCGATACCGGCCGAGAGCAGGATCGCGATCAGGCTGGCTCCGCCGAACAGGGCCCGGCCGCCGCCGCCGGCAATGCGGACGATGCGATGCCAGGCTGCATACACCAGCAAGCCGGCCAGCACTGAAATCAGACCGGCCTCCAGCACGCCCAGCAGCCCCAGGTGCAATGGGAGATTCAACGCCGGCCCACCGCTGGCGTCGGAAACGAGGCGGATTGCGGACCAGTCCGATCATTGCGGGCGCCGGGATCGGGTGCACCTGCGGAAAGGAGGCGTCGGGCTGGCGGTGGGAGAAAGTGCATCGAGGCTCCGGCGCAGGGGCGTGGCGAACGAGCGAGCCACTCTAGCGCATCGGCCTGGGTCACAATCCCGGCAGGGCCGTGGCCGGCGCGGACCACCACTGGAGGAAGGCGTGATGGTGAAGTTGCTGCTGGCGGGCGCAAGCGGGATGGTGGGGAGCGCGTTGTTGCGCCAGGCACTGCAGGATCCGCGGATCGAGTGGGTGCTCGCTCCAGGCCGCCGTGCCCTGCCCGCTCATCCGCGCCTGCGTAGCCCGCAGGTGGACTTCAACGCCTTGCCGGCGCAGGCGGACTGGTGGCCGGTCGATGCGGTGATCTGCGCGCTGGGCACGACCCTGCGCGACGCTGGCTCGCGTGCGGCGTTCCGCAAGGTAGACCATGCCTACCCGCTGGCGCTGGCGCGGCTTGCCCGGAGCCACGGCGTCGGCACCTACGTGCTGACCTCGGCCAGCGGGGCCGACCCACGTTCACGCCTGTTCTACTCCCGGACCAAGGGCGAACTGGAATGCGAGCTCGCCACGCTCGGCTTCGATTCGCTGACCCTGGTCAGGCCGGCCCTGCTGGGCGGACGTAGGGAAACGCATCGACCGCTGGAAAAAGCCGGCATGCGCGTGCTGGGGGTGCTGGACCCACTGCTGCCGCGCCGCTATCGGGTGGTGCCGGCCGAGGCCGTCGCCCGATCGCTGTTGCAGGCGGCAGTCGACGCGCGACCGGGACTGCATGTCGTCGAGTCCGAACAGATAGCGCGCTCCCCAGAAAGTTGACCGGTACGGCCTGCCGGCTCCACTGCCGGCAAGCGGCGTGCTGCAGTCAGGCCTCGTTCTCGGCCCAGGCGCGGATGCCTACGCGGCCGTCGGCCTGGACCGACACAGACAGGTTGATCGGTCGGCAGCAGACCTGGCAATCCTCCACGTACTGCTGCTGCTCGACCGACTCGTCGACCACCACCTCGATGGTTTCCCCGCAGTACGGACACTGGATCGATTCGAATGCTGGCACGTCGGCTCTCCGGCTGTCTGGTCCTGCATTCTGGCCCCATGCGAGGGCCGTTTCCTCACGCATGAATAACCACGGATCGGTGACCTTGGCAGGAATCGAAAGCACGGAGCGCCCGCCATGAAAACCCGCCACGTCTTCACCGTCCCCGATCTGCCGACCGCCTATGCCGCGATCGCCGCGACCCGCGCCGTGGGCCTGGGCGACGAACATCTTTCCCTGATCGCGCGCGCCGACATCGAGCTCGAGGAAATCCCCGACGGCTACAAGGACGCCGCCACCGATTTCATGCCGGCCGCAGCGCGCGGTGCGGCAACCGGCGGCGCGGCCGGGCTGGTGGCCGGGCTGGTGGCGATGGCGTTCCCGCCGCTGGGCGTGACCCTGGCCGGCGCGGCCTTGCTGGGTCTGGGCGGCGCAGCGGTGGGCGGGTGGAGTTCGGCGCTGGCCGGCTCCACGGTCGAGGATCCGGTCAGGCGCAAATTCCAGGACGAGATCGATGCCGGTCGCATCCTCCTGGTGCTGGACGCCGAAAGCCCGCAACTGGCGGCCGCCGAAGCTGCCCTGGTCGCGTCCGGTGCAACCCCGCTGCCCTACGAAACGATGACTGCCCTGACTTGAACAGGGTGGACGGGCGGCCGCCCACCGCACACCATGTGGGCTTGCGATCATCGTTGACGATGGCCCGCCCACCAGGAGGATCCATGACCCGCAAGCTGCTGACCCTAGCCTGCTCCACCGCGCTGCTGGCTGCGCTCGCCGCCGGCTGCAATGCCCAGGATGCGTCGCGTCCGTTCCAGTCCACCGAAATGGGCCGCTTCGGCGAACCGTGGGCCATGACGTTCCTGCCCGACGGGCGCCTGCTGGTCAGCGAGAAGCGTGGCAAGTTGAAGCTGGTATCGCTCGGCGATGCGGCCGCGGCCAGCAAGGTCGGAGAAATCAGCGGCGTGCCGGCCGTGGCCTACGGCGGCCAGGGCGGATTCGGCGACGTGGTCCTGCATCCGCAGTTCGCCAGCAACCAGCAGGTCTATCTCAGCTACGCCGAAGCCGGCGAGGGCGACACCCGCGGCGCCGCGGTGGCCCGTGCCAGGCTGGTCCTGGATGACCAGGGCAACGGGGCACTCTCGGGCCTGGAGGTGATCTGGCGGCAGGTTCCCAAGGTGACGGGCGAGGGCCACTACGGCCATCGCATCGCCTTCGGCGCGGACGGCAAGTTGTGGATCAGCTCCAGCGAACGGCAGAAGTTCACCCCTGCCCAGGACATGCAGTCCAACCTGGGCAAGATCGTGCGCCTCAACGACGACGGCAGCGTGCCGGCCGACAACCCCTTTGCCAGCCAGGGCGGCGTGGCCGCGCAGGTCTGGTCGCTGGGCCATCGCAACATCCTCGGCCTGGCCTTCGATGCGCAGGGGCGCCTGTGGGAACACGAGATGGGGCCCAAGGGCGGCGACGAGTTCAACCTGGTCCAGCGCGGCAAGAACTACGGCTATCCGATCGTTTCCAATGGCAACCACTACGACGGCCGCGACATCCCCGACCACGCCACGCGCCCGGAATTCGAAGCGCCGAAGATCACCTGGAACCCGGTCATTTCCCCCGGCGGCCTGATTATCTACTCGGGCAGCGCATTCCCCGACTGGAAAGGGAATGCCTTCGTCGCCGGATTGTCTTCCGAAGCGCTGGTGCGGGTGCAGCTGGACGGCGACCAGGCACGCGAAGCCGAACGCTTCGACATGGACGAGCGCCTGCGCGAGGTCGAGCAGGGCCCCGACGGCAACCTGTGGCTGCTGGAAGACGGCAAGGGCAACGCCGGCGGGCGGCTGCTCAAGCTCAGCCCCAAGGGCGGCTGATCCGCCGCGTGGCGGCCACTTCTACCTGACTGCCGCCGGCTTGCCCCGCACCGGGGTGGAGTCGGCCGGTTTCAATGGCGCGGTGCCCATTGCCTGCCGGTAGCGCTGGTGCAGCGCCTGGACCTTGTCGACGTAGGCGCGGGTTTCGGCGTAGGGCGGCACGCCCTTGTAGCGGGTGACCGCGCCGATTCCGGCGTTGTAGGCGGCCGCAACCAGCACCAGGTCGTTCTTGTAGCGCCTGAGCAATGCCTTCAGGTGTCGGGCTCCGGCATTGATGGATTCGGCCGAGGCGTAAGGATCCTTCACTCCGTACTCTTTCGACACCTCGGGCATCAACTGCATCACTCCCTGCGCGCCCTTGGGCGACAGCGCATCGGGATCGAAGCCGCTTTCGGCGTGGGCGATCGAACGCAACCACGCATCCTCGACCCCGGTGGCGCGGGAGGCGGCCTTGAACTGCTTGGCGAACTTGTCCAGTTGCGGCTT
>SEHC01000095.1 GCA_004173415.1 Lysobacteraceae bacterium | reverse complement strand
TGCGCGGCCCAGGCCGGACTGCAGGGCCAGGCCATCGCCCTGGCCGACATCGGCCTGTCCGACGACGGCCGCTTCACCGCGCTGGACGACACGGTGATCGGCAGCCTGTTCAAGCTGTATCCGCTGGAGGACCTGATGGTCGAGGAGTTCGGCGCCGCCTTGCCGGCCTCGGGCCTGCAACTGCTGGAGCCGGCGTGGAAGGCGGTGCTCAGCAACAAGGGCATCCTGCCGCTGCTGTGGCAGCGTCATCGCGGCCACCCGAACCTGCTGGCGGCCGAGTTCGACGACGGCAGCCCGTTGCCCGCCGGCTGGGTGCGCAAGCCGCTGCATTCGCGCGAAGGCGCCAACATCGCCATGCACATGGCCGACGGCAGCTGGCTGGAAAGCGAAGGCCCCTACCACGGTCCCTGCATCCGCCAGGCCTCGCATCCGCTGACCGCCTTCGACGGCCAGTATCCGCTGGTCGGCAGCTGGGTCGTCGGCGATCGCGCCTGCGGCATCGGCATCCGCGAGGACGCCAGCCGCATCACCCGCGACAGCGCCCGCTTCCTGCCGCATGCCATCGTCGATCCGTCGCGGACCGCGATCTATCTGTAACCGACTTCGCTCCGGCTGCCCGGAGTGAGTGGAACAGGGAGTAGTTCCGATTGACCATGTGGCGGGCCTGAAAGACGTAGCCCGGGTAGAGCGTAGCGAAACCAGGGGCTGGGAAATGCTCCGCCAACAACCCCGTTGACCAGCTTCGCTGTTGCAGGCCGCTACGCTCTACCCGGGCTACCTGACTCTCCACGGGAAAACATGATCACGTTCCGGGGTTGTGGATCGGCTTGGGTTCGCTGATCTCCTGACCCGGCTGGGCCTTGCCGGACATCTCCGCGCCCGCGCCGGGCACCAGCTTCCACATCATCAGCACCGAGCTTGCCGAGATCAGGCCCACGGTGAGGAAGGCGAAGCTGAAGTTGATCACCGCGTCCAGTGGCTGCTGCGTGGCCGCGCTGGCGATCGTCAGCGCATAACCACCCAAGGTGACGCCGACCGCCAGCGATACCTGCTGGACCACCGCGGCCAGGCCGCTGGCCTGGCCCATGCGTGACTGGTCGATGTCGGCATAGGCGATCGCGTTGAGGCTGGTGAACTGCAGCGAGCGGAAGCAGCCGCTGACCAGCAGCACGCCGATCATCAGCGGGTAGGGCGTGTCGGCGCGGAACAGGCCGAAGCCGCACAGCAGAAGCGAGGCGACCAGGGCATTGGTGATCAGCACCGGGCGGAAACCGAAGCGCTTGAGGATGCGCGCGGCCACCGTCTTCATGAACATGGCGCCGGCCGCCGAAGTGAAGGTGATCAGGCCCGACTGCAACGGGTCCAGGCCGAAGCCCAGCTGCAGCATCAGCGGCAGCAGGAACGGCGTGGCGCCGATGCCGATGCGGAACAGCGAGCCGCCGAGTACGCTGATGCGGAAGGTCGGCACCTTGAACAGGGTCAGGTCGATCAGCGGATGCGGATGGCGGCGCGAATGCAACACGTACAGGCCCAGCACCGACATGCCAGCCAGCATGCAGGCGATCGCCATCGGCGTGCTGACCAGGTGCCGGCCGATGCTGGCGAAACCGAAGATCGCCAGGGCCAGTCCCAGCCCGGACAGGATGAAGCCGCGCCAGTCCAGCGGGCGCGTTTCGCCCTTCAGCATCGGGATGTATTTCCAGGCCAGGAAGATGCCCAGCAGGCCCATCGGGATATTGATGAGGAAGATGAAACGCCAGTGGCTGTAGGTGGTGATCAGGCCGCCCAGGGGCGGGCCCAGCATCGGCCCCAGCAGCGCGGGAATGGTCAGCCAGCTCAGTGCCTGCACCAGTTTTGACTTGGGCACCGTGCGCAGCAGCACCAGCCTGCCCACCGGCACCATCATCGCGCCGCCCACGCCTTGCAGGAAGCGGGCGGCGACCAGCATGCCCAGCGAGTCGGAAGCGGCGCAGCCCAGCGAGCCGAGCAGGAACACGCCGATGGCGGCCATGAAGGTGCGTTGCGCGCCAAAGCGGTCGGCGACCCAGCCGCTGATCGGGATGAACACCGCCAGCGCCAGCATGTAGGTGGTCAGGGCCAGCTTCAGCGCCACCGGCTCCACCCCCAGGTCGGCGGCGATCATCGGCAGCGAGGTCGTGATCGCGGTCGAATCCATGTTCTCGATGAACAAGGCGGTCGCAACGATCAGGGGAAGGAGGCGTTCCTTTCTCACGAAAACGGAAGCGGCCGTGCAGGCAGGGGCCGCCATTGTCGCCTCGGATTGCCTCAACGCTGAGCCGCGGAGGCTTACCGGTAAGCCGGATTGCCTCAACGCTGAGCCGCGGAGGCTTACCGGTAAGCCAGATTGCCTCAACGCTGAGCCGCGGAGGCTTACCGGTAAGCCAGATTGCCTCAACGCTGAGCCTTGGAGCCTTACCAGTAAGCCAGCTTGGCTCAACTGATGAGCCGCGAAGGCTTACCGGTAAGCCAGACTGGCTCAACGATTAGCCACGGAGGCTTACCGGTAGGCCGAATCGTCACAGCGATCAGGCTCCGGGGCTGATCCATAAGCCGCATCGCCTCCGCGATGGCCCTGGCCCGCCTGCCGAGGGCGGCCAGGCCGGATGCGCGCTACCCGCGGTAGCGGATGGGGCGGCGACCGCAATTCACGTCCGGGCCGGCCCGGCGACGATAGGCTGGCCCGCATCGCCCCCCTGCTGGAGCCGTGATGCATCGCCACTGCGTATTGCGAAACCCGGGAGCAACGTGGGCGACCGCGTTGCTCATGCTGGCCCTGGCCGGCTGCGCGACCCCCTCGTCGGTGGGGGGCGCCGATGACGGCGGTCCGCAGACCGGTTCCCGCATCCACACCGTGATCCTGGTCCGGGGCCAGGAGGCGGTGGTCGCCGCCGAATCGCTCACCCTCAAGCTCACCGAAATCAGCGACAGCCGCTGCCCGGCCGCGGTCACCTGCGTCTGGGCCGGCCATGCCGCGGCCACCCTGCAGGCCAGCAAGCCGGGCCAGGCGCCGGCCACGCTGGTGATCGGCTCACAGGCGCCTGCCGCCATGGGCCTGCCCTATGAGGCCAGCTACGCCGGCCTTCGCTTCCACCTGCTTGCGCTGGAACCCGCCGGCACGGTGCCCGCGCCGCGCGCAACGATCCGGATATCGCGCCCCTAGCCCACGCCGGCGCCGTGCCGCATGCAGGCGCGGCCCGCGGCATGCGAGGATCATGCGCTCAGGCTTGCAGGCGGAGGCAGCGCGATGATCTGGGAAAACCTGACCGTCACCCGCGACCTGGCGCGGCTGCAGGAAATCGCCGCGATCCTGGTCCGCTACGGTTTCGGCGACATGGTCCGGCGAATGGGCCTGGAAGGCGCGCTGGCCCGCGCCGGCAAACTGCTGCCGCTCGACCGGCTGGCCGAGCTGGTGTCCCTGCCGGCGCCGGTGCGGGTGCGGCGCGCGCTGGAGGAGATGGGGCCGGCCTTCGTCAAGCTCGGCCAGGTGCTGGCCACCCGCGTGGACCTGTTCGCGCCGGAATGGATCGCTGAATTCGGCAAGCTGCAGAACCAGGTGCCGTCAGTGCCGTTCGCGGCCATCCACGCGCAGATGGCCGAAGACCTCGGCGCGGTGCCCGAAGACGTGTTCCAGTGGCTGGACCCGGTGCCGCTGGCGGCGGCCTCGATCGCCCAGGTCCATCGCGCGCGACTGCAGGACGGCACCGAGGTGGTGGTCAAGGTGCGCCGCCCCGGGATCGGTCCGGTGGTCGAGGCCGACCTGCGCCTGCTGCAGCGCGCCGCGCAGGTGCTGGAGAAGAAGTTTCCCGAGTTGCGCCAGTTCCATCCGCTAGGCATGGTCCAGCAGTTCAGGGATTCGCTGACCCGCGAACTGGACCTGGCCGGCGAATGCCGCAATGCCGAGCGCATCGCCGAGAGCTTCGCCGGCCATGGCGAGCTGGTGGTGCCGGCGGTGTACTGGGACTACACCAGCGAACGCATGAACGTGCAGGAGTTCGTCGACGGCCTGCCGGTGTCGGACCTGGCCGCGCTGGAGGCCGCCGGCATCGATCGCCGCGCGATCGCGCGCGACGGCGCCCAGGCGATCCTGAAGATGATGCTGGAAGACGGCTTCTTCCACGCCGACCCGCATCCGGGCAATGTGTTCGTGCTGCCCGGCAACCGCATCGCCCTGATCGACTACGGCATGGTCGGGCGGCTGTCGCGGGCGCGGCGCGCGCAGGTGGTGTCGCTGCTGTTCGGCCTGGTCGAACACGATCCGCAGCGGGTCACCGAGGTGCTGCTGGACTGGACCGATGACGAGGCGGTGGGCGACGAGGCGCGGATCGGCGAGGACGTCGATGCCTTCGTCGACCGCTACCACGGGGTGCCGCTGGGCCAGCTCGACCTGGCCGGGATGTTGCTGGAAGTCGCCACGCTGCTGCGCACCCACCACCTGGCCCTGCCCGCCGACCTGGCGCTGCTGATCAAGGTCTGCATCACCCTGGAAGGCATGGGCCGCAGCCTGGATCCGGACTTCGACATGGCCCGCCAGGCGGCGCCTTTCCTGCATCGGGCGATGCGCGCGCTGTACGCGCCCAGGGCACTGGCCAGGCAGGGGCTGCGTTCGCTGGGCGACACCGTCGGCATGCTGGCGGCGGTGCCGCGCGACCTGCGCCGCCTGCTGCGCGCGGCGCGCGGCGACAAGCTCAAGCTGCATCTGGACCTCAACCACCTGCAGCAGTTCAGCACCCAGGTTGGCCACTCCGCCAACCGGCTTACCGTGGGCGTGGTGCTGGCGGCGCTGATCGTGGGTTCGTCCATCACCCTGACCGTCGAGGGCGGTCCCACGCTGCTGGGCCTGCCGGTGTTCGGCCTGCTGGGTTTCGTCGGTGCGGCGATCGCCGGGGCCTGGCTGGTGATCTCGATCTGGCGCAGCGGCGGCGGCAAGTAAACCGGTTGCCGATGCCGCCTCCGAGGCGGAGACGGTGGCGGGACTTCGACGCTCAGACCTCGACGTGCATCCCGCACTCGCGCTTCAGGCCGAAGAAGCGGGTGTCCTCCGGGTCCATGCCCGGCTCCCAGCGCGAGGTGGTGTGGAAGTCGCCGATCGACACATAGCCTTCGTCCCACAGCGGGTGGTAGGGCAGGTCGTGCTGCTTCATGTAGACCCAGATGTCGCGGTCGCTCCAGTCGACGATCGGATTGACCTTGAGGCGCTCGCCGCGCTGCTGCAGCACGGGGGTCTGGCTGCGGCTGCTGGACTGGCTGCGGCGCAGGCCGGTGAACCAGGTGCCGACCCCCAGCTCCTGCAGCGCGCGCTTCATCGGCTCGACCTTGCGCAGGCCGTTGTACTGGTCGATGCCGACCACGCCCTGCTCCCACAGGCGGCCATGGCGCGCCTCCATCCAGGCGCGGCTGACCAGCGGGCGGAACACCTGCAGGTTCAACTTCAGCCGCTCCTGCAACTGGTCGGCGAAGCGGTAGGTTTCTGGGAACAGGTAGCCGGTGTCGACCAGGATCACCGGGATGTCCGGCAGCTGCCGGCTGAGCATGTGCAGCATCACCGAAGCCTGGGCGCCGAAACTCGAGGACAGCGCGGCTTTGGCCGGGCCGTTCGCCAATGCCCAGGCCACCCGTTCTTCGGCAGTGCGGCTTTCCAGCAAGGTATTGAGCTCGGCCAGCGAAGCCGGCTCGTTGGCGGCGATGTCCGGGGAGGGATGGAAATTGGGTGCGCTCATGCGTGCAGCTCCAGCGGGATCTGGCGATGTGTTGGATAGGGCGGCAGGGCGACCACGCCGCTGCGATGCAGGAAATCGCCGAAGCCTTCGCCGGCTTGGCGCTCGGTCGCGTAGCGTTCGAACAGCGGGTCGAGGGCCTCGAGGATCTCCGCTTCGGCGATGTTCTCGCGGTACAGCGTGTTGAGCCGCTGGCCGCGATGGTCGGCGCCCAGCATCAGGTTGTAGCGGCCCGGCGCCTTGCCGACCAGGGCGATCTCGCCCAGGTATGGGCGCGAGCAGCCGTTGGGGCAGCCGGAGATGCGCAGCAGGATCGGCGCCTCGCCCAGGCCGTGTTTTTCCAGCAGCGGCTCGAGCCTGGCGGTGAGATCGGGCAGGTAGCGCTCGGCCTCGGCCATGGCCAGGCCGCAGGTCGGCAACGCGACGCAGGCGATGGCCGCGCGGGCCAGCGCCGTGCCCAGGCGCAGCCCATTGTCCAGCGCATGCGAATGGACCAGGGCGTCGATGCGCTTGCGCTCGCCCTCGGGCACGCCGGCGATCACCAGGTTCTGGTTGCCGGTCATGCGGAACTCGCCGCGGTGCACGTTGGCGATCTCGCGCAGGCCGGTCAGGTGGGGTGCGCCCGGACGGTCGGCGATGCGGCCGGCCGGCAGGACCAGGGTCAGGTGCGAGCGGCCGTCCTCGCCCTTGACCCAGCCGGGACGGTCGCCGTTGTGGTCGAAAACGAAAGCACGTGCCGGCGAGAGCGCGAATCCGGCACGGCTTTCAATTTCGGCGACGATCCTGTCCAGGCCGTGGTCGTCGATGGTGTACTTGAAGCGCGCGCGCTTGCGCACCTCGCGGTTGCCCAGGTCGCGCTGGGTGGTGACCACGGCGGTGGCCACCGCGACCAGCTGGCCGGGGGTGATGAAGCCGACCACGTTGGCCAGCCGCGGCCAGGTCTCGGCATCGCCATGGCTGGCGCCCATGCCGCCGCCGATGCTGACGTTGAAGCCGGCCAGCACGCCGTGTTCGATGATGGCGATGAAGCCCAGGTCGTTGGCGAACACGTCGACGTCGTTGCTGGGCGGCACCGCAAAGGCGATCTTGAACTTGCGTGGCAGGTAGGTGCTGCCGTAGATCGGCTCCTGTTCCTCGCCGCTGCCGGCCACCAGTTCCTCGTCCAGCCAGATCTCGTAGTAGGCGCGCGAGTTCGGCAGGAAGTGCCTGGACAACGCCGCCGCCGCGGCCTGGACCTGGGCGTGGGCCCGCGACTCGTGCGGGTTGGCGGCGACCATCACGTTGCGGTTGACGTCGCCGCAGGCGGCCAGGGTGTCGATCAGGGTCGCGTTGATCGCCTGCATCGTCGCCTTCAGTTCGCGCTTGATCACGCCGTGGAACTGGAAGGCCTGGCGGGTGGTGATGCGCAGCGAATGGTTGGCATGGGCCGTGGCGATCGAATCCAGCTGCAGCCACTGCCGCGGGGTGACCACCCCGCCGGGCGTGCGCGTGCGGATCATGAACTGGTAGGCCGGTTCGAGCTTCTGCCGGCGGCGCTCGTCGCGCAGGTCGCGGTCGTCCTGCTGGTAGCTGCCGTGGTACTTGATCAGGGTCTGGTCCGATTCGCGCAGCGAACCGGTGACCGGGTCGGCCAGGCTGTCGAGCAGGCTGCCCCGCAGGCGCCTGCTTTCGGATTTGATGCCTTCGACGGAATGGGTGGTCATGGGTATGCGGCGTGCCTCGATGATGCTGTGTTCGGTTCCCTCCCCCGCTTGCGGGGGAGGGTTAGGGTGGGGGCAGGCCGGTGCAATGCGGCGTGCCGCCCCCATCCGCCCTTCGGGCACCCCCGCCTACGCGGGGGCAGGCTCTTCCCCCGTAAACGGGGGAAGGGTTCCCTTCAATAGACATCGCGGCTGTAGCGGCCCTCCGCTTGCAATTGGCTTAGGTATTCGGCGGCGCCGTCGGCATCCACGCCGGCCTGTTCGGCCACGATCTGCAGCAGCGCCGCGTGCACGTCCTTGCCCATGCCGATGGCGCCGCACACGTAGAAATGCGCGCCGCCCTGCAGCCAGTCGAAGACCTCGCGGCCGCGTTCGCGCAAGCGCTGCTGCACGTAGACCTTCCGCGCCTGGTCGCGCGAGAAGGCCAGGTCCAGGCGATCCAGCTGGCCGCTGCGCAGCGCGTCCTGCCATTCGGCCTGGTAGAGGAAACCGGTGTTGAAGTGACGGGCGCCGAACAGCAGCCAGTTGCGGCCCGGGGCGCCGGTCTCGGCCCGTTCCTGGACGAAGGCGCGGAACGGGGCCACGCCGGTCCCCGGCCCAACCATGATCACGTCGCGGCTGACATCGACGGGCACGCGGAAGCGTTCATTGGGCTCGATGTAGACCGGCGCATGCTCGCCTTCGTCCAGTGCGGCCAGGAAACCGCTGGCCGCGCCGACATGGGCGTGGCCGAAGGCCTGGTAGTCCAGCACATCGACGGTCAGGTGCACTTCCTCGCCCACGCGCTTGCGGCTGGAGGCGATGGAATACAGCCGCGGCGCCAGCGGGCGCAGCGCCGAGACCAGCTCCTGCGGCTCCCACTGAGCCGGCCAGCGCCGCAGTACATCGGCCAGGTGGTGGCTGCCGAGCAGCGCGGCGAACTCCGCGCCGCGCGCCGGGGCCAGCAGGTCGTTGAGCTGTTCCGAGCGCGACTGCGCCGCGTGGCTGGCCAGGAACGGACGGCTCAGCCGGGTCAGTTCGCGCCGCGCCGCCAGCCATTCGCGCAGGGGCAGGGTCTCGTCCTTTTCCTGGACCGGCGTGTCGCCATCGAGCTCCAGCGCCTGCAGCACGCCGTCGACCAGCAGGTCGGGGTTGCGGTGGCGCACGCCCAGCGCGTCGCCGGGTTCGTAGTGCAGGCCCGAGCCCTGCAGCGACAGTTCCAGGTGGCGCACGTCCTTGCCGGCGCCACCGTGTTCCAGGTGATTGCGATGGAAGCTGGCGACACCCTTGAACTCGCGCCCGCTGATGCGCTGGTTGAGCAGCAGCTCGGCGGCGAAGGGCTTGTCGTGCGACCAGGCCGCCGCCACGTGCGGGCGCAGCGTGGTCACCGTGGCCGACGGGGTCGCCGCCACCTTGAGCACGGTCCTGGCATGGCCGAGGGCCTGCTCGCGCCAGGGCAGGGCGACCCGGTCGATGTCCAGGTCGGCCTCGCCGGCGGCGAACAGGCGGCTGGCGCCGAGTTCGGCCAGGCGCGCGTCCAGCTTGCGGGCGATGCCGCAGAAGTCGGCATAGCTGGAATCGCCCAGGCCGAGTACGGCGTACTTGAGCTCGGGCAACCGCGGCGCGCGCTTGCCTGCGATGAATTCGACCAGTCCGATCGCGTCGTCCGGCGGGTCGCCTTCGCCCTGGGTGCTGATGACCAGGTAAAGCAGGCGCTCCCCAGCCAGTTCGCGCTGCGGGTAGGCATCGGCGCGCAGCAGGCGCACGTTGAGGCCGGCCGCCTCGGCTTCGGATGCGATCTTCTCCGCTTCGCGCCGTGCGTTGCCGGTCTGGCTGCCGTAGACCACGGTGAGGCGCTGGCTGGACTGGGTGGCGCCGCCGGGCAATACCGCCAGTCCCGGCTGCGGGGCGGGACCGGCGTGGGCCAGGCCCGCGGCATAACCCGACAGCCACCACAGGCTGGGTCCGTCCAGGCCCTCCACCACGCGGGCCAGCAGCGCCTTGCGCTCTTCCGGCAAGGGACTGGGGGCCAACGCCGG
>SEHC01000548.1 GCA_004173415.1 Lysobacteraceae bacterium | reverse complement strand
GCCGCGCTGATGGAGCTGGAAAACGATGGCTACGGTCCGCAGTCCAGCCTGGCCCAGTTCGTCGATGCGCTCAATGCCGGCGGCGGCCAGTGGCGGTTCGTCGATGCCGGCCGTGGCCCCGGGTCCGACCAGATCCGGGTCGCACTGGTCTATCGCCAGGACCGGGTGGTGCCGGTGGGTCCGCCGGCGGTACTGGAAGGGGGCCCGTTCGGCGAGCGCAGCCGGGTGCCGCTGGCCCAGGCCTTCCGCCGCGGCGACGGCCCGGTGTTCGTGGTCGTGGCCAACCACTTCAAGTCCAAGGGCTGCACCGGAGCGACTGGCGCCGACGCCGATCAGGGCGATGGCCAGGCCTGCTGGAATGCCCTGCGCACCGAATCGGCGGCGCGCCTGGATGCCTGGCTGCAGACCGATCCGACCGCCCAGGGCAGCCCGCTGCAACTGCTGGTCGGCGATTTCAACGCCTATGCCATGGAAGACCCGCTGCGCCTGCTGCGTGCGCGCGGTTGGCAGGATGCCTTCGATGTGGCCGGCGTCGCCCGACCCTACAGCTATCTGTATGCCGGCATGCTCGGCCGCCTGGACCATGCGCTGCTGAGCCCGGCCCTGGCCGGGCGCCTGCGTGGCGCGGCCGAATGGCATGCCAACGCCGACGAGCCCGCCGGCCGCGAGCCGGGCGATGGCGCCGGCCCGTGGCGCAGCTCCGACCACGACCCGATGCTGCTCGGCTTCGACCTGTAGCCGCCGGTCCCGTCCGGCGACGGCTTTGTTATGTTTGCGGCGCTTGCAACGGGTGCTGCCAAGGGTGGGGAATGGACCAGGAAGACGAGGGCCGGTCGCGGACCGGCGTGGTCTCGGCCGGGAAGGAAAAGCCGGCCCTTGCAGGCTTGCTGATGCTGGCGGTGGCCCTGCTGGGCTATGCCTTCTACACCCGCATCGACCAGGCCCGCGCCCTGCTCTGGCCCGCCGCCGAACCCGGAGCGCAGGCTGCGCCGGCACCGGCCCTGCCACCCCGTCGCGGCGCCCGTATCGAAGCCACTGCCGCGCATCCGCAGGCCGGGCAACCGATCGAGCGGCCCGCGCCGGCAACCGGGGCCGGGCCGCAAGCGGCCGCGGTTGCGCCGACGCCGGCACCGGAAACCACCGTGCTGGGGCCTGCCGCGGTGGAACCTGCGCCGACGGAACCTGCCCCTGCGCCAGCGCCGCTGTCGCGCCTGTACGCCATGCCTGAACGCTCCGCGCAGGCGCCGACGCCGGGCAAGGCCGGCCTGGTGGAGGCGCTGCGCCGGGGCGAGCTGCGCCTGGCGACGCCGGCGGATTTCAATCGCTGGAAAGCCGCGCACAGGCGCAATGGCGGCCGGCCAGGCCGCTCCTTCGATGAGCGCACCAGCTACCTCCAGGGCTACGTCGTGCGGCGGGACTTCGTGATCCCGGACGGCCTGAACGGCGCGCACTCGGTGTTCTTCCTGCTCGAGGCAGGGGCGCCGTATCCGCTGGGCGAGGCCGGCCA
>SEHC01000094.1 GCA_004173415.1 Lysobacteraceae bacterium | reverse complement strand
ATCCTGTTCTCGCGCAAGGACGATTGGGAAGCCGGCATGCGCTCGGCGATCGGCGCCCACCTTCCGCACTTCCATGACTTCGACTCGGTCGACGCCGAGCGCTTCGACCTGGTGGTGCCGCTGACCCTGGAAGACGCGCGCCACTTCAACCTGCACTTCGCCCATCTCAACCGGGTCACGGCGCTTGTGCCCTCCACCCCCGCGCTGGAGGCCTGCGACGACAAGCAGGAGTTCGCCAGGCGGGTGGCACGGGCCGGGTTCACGCGCTTCCTGCCGCGCTGCGAGTCGCTGGCCTATCCCTACCTGCTGAAGAAGAGGATCAGCGAATGGGGCATGGACACCTACATCATCGACGGCGAAGAAGAAGAGGACTTGCACGCCGGCAAGCTCGGCTCGGCCGAATACATCCGCCAGGAGCACATCGCCGGACAGCAGGAGTACACCACGCACCTGCTGGTGGCGGGCGGCCGCAGCCGGTTCATCAGGACCGTGGCGTTCAACTTCGCCGAAACCCTGTTCGTGAAGGGCCGCCACTTCACCCCTGTCTCGCAGGAATGCGTCGACCACGCCTGCTATCGCACGCTGTTCGAGGACATCCTCGGCTGCGTCGGCCTGGAGGGAATCTGCTGCTTCAACTACAAGCTGGACGCCGGCACGCCGAAGATCTTCGAGGTCAATCCGCGCTATGGCGCCTCGCTGACCCCGTTCCTCGCCGAAGTGATCGACTGCCTGGACGGGCTGCTGGGCGAAACCAGGGACCGAGGGCCGCGGCGCGGGCCACCGATGCAGGCGGCCTACAGCCGCGAATGACTCCACGACACCATGCGGCCGTCGCGGTACGGCATCACCCCGTGGAAGGCGCGCGGGTCGTCGTCGAACACCAGCGGCAGGAACTGCCGGTCGCCGTCCCACAAAGGCAACTGCATGATCTCGCCCACCGGCACCCACTCCAGAGTGCCTTCGGGATTGCTGGAATGCGGGGTTCCGGTGTAGGCAGTGATCACGAACAGGAAGCCCAGCCAGTCCTCGCCGTGCTTGCCGAACCCGGGCCAGCTGATGGTGCCGCGCAGCGACAGCGCATCGCAGTGGATCCCGGCTTCCTCGTGGATCTCGCGGCGCATGCCGGCGACCACGTCCTCGTCGCGCTCGAGCTTGCCGCCCAGCCCGTTGTACTTGCCCAGGTGCTGGTCGTCGGCACGCGCGTTGCGGTGGACCATCAGCACCCGTGAACGGTCGGGGGAAAGCACGTAGCCCAGGGTGGCGACGATCGGGGTGTAGGGCATCAGGGCATCGCTTCGGCGGACGGGAAACGACATTCTAGTTGCCTGCGCGGCCGTCGCCCGCCTTGGGAGCGACGCAGGAGCGGTGTAGGAGCGTGTAGGAGCGACGCGAGTCGCGAAGCTCGCAATCGATCAGGTCCACGGGTTTCGCGACTCGCGTCGCTCCTGCCTGCCCCTGCACGACCCTGCATGCTCCTACACCGCCCGTGCCGCCAGCAGGCGATCCAGCACCGACTTCAGCGCCAACGGACGCACTGGCTTGGCCAGCAGCACCAATCCAGCCTCCTGCACGGCGTGGCGCACCGCATCGGTGCGGTCGGCGCTCAGGATCAGGCACGGCCTGGCGCCGAATCGTTGCGCGAGTTCCTGCGCCACCCGCACCCCGGTGTCGCCGTCGTCCAGGTGGTAGTCGAACAGCCACAGGTCGGCTACGTCGTTCTCCAGGGCGGCGCTGGCCTGGGCACCATCCCGGGCCGCCAATACCGCGCTGCCCCAACCGGCGAGTACCTGCCCGAGCGCCTCCAGCGCAGCCGGATCATTGTCGAGTGCGAGTACCCGACGCCCCGACAGGCGGGTCCTGGCCAACGCGGGCGAGGCGCTGGCGCGCGGCGCTTCCACCCTTGGCAAGCCCACCGCGAACATCGCGCCCTTGCCCGGCGTGCTGCGCACCGAAAGCGGCGCATGCAGCAGGCCGGCGATCCGGTCGGCGATCGACAGGCCAAGCCCGAGTCCCTGCCCGCCGGCAGCGTCGCCCCGGCGGAACTCCTCGAAGATGGCCCGCTGGTCCTCCGCCGCGATGCCGGGTCCGGTGTCGTGAACCTCGATGCGCAGGCCGGCCCCGATGCGACGCACGCCGAACAGGATTCCACCCGACGGCGTATAGCGCACCGCGTTGGCGAGGAAGTTCTGCAGGATCCGCCGCAACAGCTGCGGGTCGCTGTGCACCCAGGCGCGGGTGCCGACGAACGCGAACGACAGCCCCCGGGCGCCGGCCAATGCGCGGAACTCGGAGACCAGCGGTTCCAACACTTCCCCGAGCGGGAAGTCGCGCGGCTCCGGGACCAGCCCGCCGGCCTCCAGCCGCGACATGTCCAGCAGCCCGGTCAGCAGGTCGGTGGTCGAATCCAGCGCGCCGCGGATCTGCTGCACCGATTCGCGCTGGCACGGGTCCGCCAGTTGCTGCGACAGCGCATCGGTGAACAGATGCGCCGCATGCAACGGCTGCAACAGGTCATGGCCGATGGCGGTGAGGAAGCGACTCTTGGCGTCGTTGGCGTGCTCGGCCTCGTGCTTGGCGTTCTGCAGCAGCTCGGTGCGCTCGGCCACGCGCTGCTCCAGGGTCTCGTTGGCCTGCTTCAGGTTGCGCTCGGCCAGCCGCGACGCGCTGACGTCGGTGTAGGTGGCGACGAAGCCGCCGCCGGGCATCGGGTTGCCGCGGATTTCCACGATGCTGCCATCGGGGAACACGCGCTCGGTCAGGTGCGGCGTGCCGGCGCGCATGTAGGCCATGCGCCGCTGCAACGCGGCCTCGTCCGAACCGCGGTGCGGCATCCGCCGCAGCGACCAGCGGGTCAGATCGGCGATGGAGCGGCCGACCTGGAGCATGTCGGCGGGGAAACCGAACATCTCGGCGTAGCGCCGGTTCCATGCGACCAGGCGCTGCTCGCGGTCGACCACGCTGATGCCCTGGCTCATGTTCTGCAGGGCCGCTTCCAGCACCTGCTGGTTGAAGCGAAGGTCCTGCGAGACTTCGCCGACGATCGCCGCCACCGCATCCAGCTCGCCGCTTTCGCGCCGCGCCGCGTTCAACAGCAGGCGTGCCGAAGCCGAGCCGAGCACCGCGGACAGCTCGCGTTCCAGCCGCGACTCGGTCTGCGCAGGCACCGCGCCGGTGGCCGGCGCGCCTTCCAGCAACTGCTCGACGCGCTCGCGGGCCAGGAAGCGCAGTCCGGCGTCACGCAGCGCCTGGCGGTCGAGCAGGCCGCCCTCGCGGCGCGGCGCCTCGCGGCGCCAGGCGGTGGCCAGCAGCGTGACGACGATGCCGGTGACCAGGCTCACCCCGACCGCGCGGGCCAGCGGGCTCCAGCCGGTCAGGCCGAACAGGCCCTCCGGTGACAGCCAGGCCTGGCCAAGCGGTCCCTCGGCCAGCCACGCCGGCTCACTGCCCGAAACCGCCGCCAGCATCGGTACCAGCATCACCCAGAACCAGGCCAGGAATGCGGTGGCCACGCCGATGGTCGCCGCGCGCGGTGGCGTCTGCGGGCGCCACACCGCAAAGCCCAGCGCCGGTGCCAGCGTGGCCAGCGCCGAGAAGGACACCGCGCCGATGTCCGCAAGCGCCTCGTTGCCACTGTCCAGCCTGCTGTAGGCCCAGGCCAGCAGCATGATCACCAGGATGCCGGCGCGGCGCAGCAGCAGCAGGTCGCCGCGGCGGTCGCCGCCCTCGCCGCGCGACCAGGCCCCGCGCAGCAGGCCGGGCGCGAACCAGTGGTTGCCGATCATCAGGCTCAGGGTCAGGGTGCTGACCACGACCATGCCGGTGGCCGCGCTCAGCCCGCCGAGGAAGGCGAACAGGGCGATGCCTTCATGCCCCTGCGAGAACGGCAGGGCCAGCGCATACATGTCCGAGGGCACGCCGGTGCCGAGCATCGCCGTGCCGGCGCGCGCCAGCGGCAGCGCCGGCAAGGCGATCAGGATCAGGTACAGGGGGAACTGCCAGCGCGCGGTGCGCACGTCGCGGTCGTCGCGGCATTCGACCACGCCGACGTGGAACTGGTGCGGAAGGATGAACATGGCCAGTGCGCCAAGCAGCACCAGCGGGGCGAAGCCGCCGACCGGTTCGGACCGGGCCAGCGGCAGGGCCGCGTCCGGCATCGCCTTCAAGCCGAACCAGACGAAAGCGCCCAGGGTCAGCATCGCCACCAGCTTGAACAGCGACTCGAACGCCATCGCCAGCACCAGGCCGCGGTTGTGTTCGGCCGCGCTCGCCCGCCGGGTCCCGAACAGCATCGCGAACAGGGCCATGGCCAGGGCCACGTACAGGGCGCTGTCACGCCAGGCCGGGACCGCTTCCACGGCCGCGCCCGCCTCCACGGTCAGGGTCGCGAAGCTCATCGCGATCGCCTTCAGCTGCAGGGCGATGTAGGGAATCAGGCCCAGCGCCGCGACCAGGGTCACCGTGGCCGCCAGCCACGCGTCCTTGCCCAGGCGCGTGGCGATCAGGTCGGCCAGCGAGGTGGCGTTCGTCTCCCGCGCCAGGCGCACCAGCCGGACCATGAAGGACACGGCCAGCGCATACAACAGGATCGCGCCGAGAAAGGTCGGCGGCAGCGGCCAGCCATAGCGCGCGGCCTGGGTCACGGTGCCGTAGAAGGTCCAGGACGTGCAGTGCACCGCCAGTGACAGCGCGTACACATGCCGCCAGTGGCGGGCGAAGATCGTGGGATGGCGTTCGCCGTACAGCGCGGTGCCGAACATCAGCGCCAGCCACACCAGGCTGGCCAGGGCGACGGTCCAGAAGCTCAGCATGCGGTGGAGTGATCAGTGGGCATGGTCTTGGGCGAATCCGCGAAGTGCATCGTAGGAGCTGGGTAAACTGCGACCGGGGCCTGCATACCTCGATTCACGACTTGGGAACCGATGGTTCACGATCGCAGCCTACCCAGCCCCTGCAGAAGTACGACGAGCATAACGCAGCAACGGCGGGCTTTCGCCCGCCGTTGCCGGTCAACCACCTGCGAACCGCCAGTCGATCAGAAATCGAAGCGCGCGGTCAGCGAGTACTGGCGCGGTGGACCATAGAAGCCGGTCATCACGCCCAGTGCCGTGTCGAGGTTGTAACCGGTGGTGCGGTATTCCTCGTCGGCCAGGTTTGTTCCCTGCAAGGAGAGCGACCAGGCATCGTTGACCTTCCAGATCACGCCTGCATTCACCAGGCCGTAGCCGTCCTGCCTGATCACCGGGCTCAGGTCGGTGGTGGGCCAGACTTCGGACTGGTAGGAATAGCCCACGCGGGTCGACAAGTTGCCGCCATTGGCCAGGTCGGTGCGGTACTCCACGTTCAGCGCGCCGGAGAATTCCGGGGCGTTGGTGAAGCGCTGGCTGTCGGCCACGTTCACGCCACCGGTGATGAACTCATCGTACTTGGCGTCCAGCCAGGCCAGGTTGCCGCTGACCAGCCAGTTGGCGGTAGGCAGCCACTGGTACTCGACCTCGATGCCGTTGACCGTGCCCTTGCCGGCATTGGCGAAGTCGCCGAAGAACTGCGGGTTCCCCGCTCCATCGATGTACTGGGTGAAGACCGACAGCTGAATGTCTTCGTACTTGTTGTGGAAGGCGGCCAGGTTCAGGAACAGGCTCTGGTCGAAGAAGCTCATCTTGCTGCCGATCTCGAAGCTGTCCACGCTCTCGTCTTCGAACGGGTTGCCCGAACGCGGCACCGCCGTGGTGTTGGCGCGGATGTTGTAGCCGCCCGACTTGAAACCGCGCGAGGCAAGGCCATACAGCATGATCTCCGGGGTGATCTGGTAGTCCAGCGAGACCTTCGGCGAGACGTTCTGGAAGTTGATGGTCTTGTCGAAGTTGGCCGCGACCACGCCGCTCGGCCTGCTGAAAGTCGCGTCGGTGTAGCCGATGTTGTAGGCGACAGCGTGCTTGTCCTCGTCGGTGTAGCGCGCGCCCACGTCCAGCTTGAGCTTGTCGGTCAGGTCAAAGGTCCAGTCGGCGTAGAGCGCGATGCTCTTGGTGTTGACCACGCCCTGGGTGTCGCCGAAGCTCAGGTTGAAGAAGTTGTTTAGCACCTGGCCGCCGGCGTCGCCGCTGAACCAGTACAGGCCGGTCACGCCGCGCACCCGGCCGCCACCGTCGAAATTGACCTGCAGTTCGTTGCTGACCTGGCTGTCGCTGTAGTACGCCCTGACGTCGGCGATCGGCGCCGGGGTCGTATCGAAGTCGATGTTGGTCTCGGTATCCGATTCGCGCTTGGCGATCACGTACTTGAACGCCCAGTCCTCGTTGGGCCGCCAGTTGACCGTGGCCGAGGCGCCCTTCATCTCCGTGTCGTTGATGTTCTTCATGCCGCTGCGGATGTCGTAGCGGTCATCCATCGGCAAGTTCGCCCCGAACTGCGGGAACAGCACGTTGTTGAAGCGGTTCGGCGCCAGCATCTTGGCTCCGCGCACGCCGGACTGGTCATCCATCCAGTCGAGCGCGAATTGCACGTCGAAATCGTCGCCGGCGTAGGCGCCGAGCTGGAAGCGGGCGGCATTGATTTCCTTGTCGCTGACTTCCTGGCCGGTGTACAGGTTCTCGCCGAATCCGTCGCGGTTCATGCTCGCCACCGAGACCCGGCCGCGCAGGCCGCTGTCGGCGCCGCCGATCGAGCCGCCGATCGCCGCCTTGGCATCGAGCTGGTTGTAGTTGCCCACGGTGATCGAGGCGAAGCCGCTGGTCTCCTGCGGCAGGCCGCGCGAGATGTACTTGATCGCGCCGCCGATGGTGTTCTTGCCGTACAGGGTGCCCTGCGGCCCGCGCAGCACCTCGATCCGCTCCACGTCGAACACGTCGAGCAGCGCGCCCTGCGGACGGGCGATGTAGACGTCGTCGAGGTAGATGCCGACGCCCGGATCGACGCCCCACAGCGTGTCGGCCTGGCCGACGCCGCGGATGAACGCGGTGGCGGTGCTGCTGGAACCGCGCGCGGCGTAGATGGTGAGGTTGGGCACCTGCGCGTCCAGGTCGCCGATGTCGCGGATGTTCAACTTGTCCAGCGACTCGGAGGTGAACGCGGTGACCGCGACCGGCACTTCCTGCAGGGTTTCCTCGCGCTTGCGCGCGGTCACGGTGACCCGGTCCAGGGTGGTGGCATCAACGCTGGACTCGGTCGCGGGCGCCGCTTC
>SEHC01000547.1 GCA_004173415.1 Lysobacteraceae bacterium | reverse complement strand
GGTTTGCAACAAATCGAAACGCGTCAGTAGCTCAACTGGCAGAGCAGCGGTCTCCAAAACCGCAGGTTGTAGGTTCGAGTCCTACCTGGCGCGCCATTTGGAACGCGTGGCCGATCCCGATGGCCACGTTCGCAAACAGAAAGAGTCGGATGAACAGCAAGGTCGAACATTCCAAAGCCGCCGCATCCTCCGCGGGCGACATCGTCAAATACGCGCTGGCGCTTGCGCTGGTGGTCGCCGGACTGGTGGCGTGGTGGTGGTTCGAGGGGCAGTGGGCGACGCCGTTGCGCGCGCTGGCCGTGGTCGCCGGCCTGGCCCTCGGCGCGCTGGTGTTCCTGGGCACGGCCAAGGGCCGCGAGACCCGCGAGTTCCTGGTCGAATCCCGCTTCGAGATGCGCAAGGTGGTCTGGCCGACGCGCCAGGAGGCCCTGCGCATGACCTGGGTCGTAGGCGTGGTGGTGGTGATCCTCAGCCTGCTGCTCGGTGGCTTCGACTGGGTCATCCAGGCGTTGCTGAAGTTGTTCTTTACCATCGGTCGTTGAGGAGAAAGTCGCAGTGAAGCGTTGGTATGTCGTACACGCCTATTCGGGCTTCGAGAAATCGGTGGCGCAGGCGCTGCGTGATCGCATCGTCCGCAACGACATGCAGGAACGTTTCGGCGACGTGCTGGTGCCGACCGAGGAAGTGGTGGAGATGCGCTCCGGCCAGAAGCGCCGTTCAGAGCGCAAGTTCTTCCCCGGCTACGTGCTGGTCCAGATCGAGACCCATGACGACGCGGGCATCCCGCGCATGGACAACGAGAGCTGGCACCTGGTGAAGGAAACCTCCAAGGTGCTGGGTTTCATCGGCGGCACCGCCGACCGGCCCCTGCCGATCCGCGACGAGGAGGCCGACGCCATCCTCCAGCGCGTCCAGGATGGAGTCGAGAAGCCGCGTCCGAAGATCCTGTTCGAGCCGGGCCAGATGGTCCGGGTCACCGAGGGTCCGTTCAACGACTTCAACGGCGTGGTCGAGGAAGTGAATTACGAGAAGAGCCGCCTGCGCGTGGCTGTTCTGATTTTCGGGCGTTCCACCCCGGTCGAACTGGAGTTCGGCCAGGTCGAGAAGGCCTAACAGGCAGTGGAGAGTCGACAGGAGTGAGTGGCGAGGTCAAGGCCGCTCTGCTCGTTTCTCGCTTCTCTCCACTCGTTTCCAACCAAGGAGGAGTCCCGCAGCCGCAAGGCGTGCAGACGTTCGAACTCCAGGAGTAAATCAAGATGGCAAAGAAAGTAGTCGGTTACATCAAACTGCAGGTCAAGGCTGGGCAGGCGAATCCGTCGCCGCCGGTCGGTCCTGCGCTTGGCCAGCGCGGCCTCAACATCATGGAATTCTGCAAGGCGTTCAATGCCGCTACGCAGAAGCTGGAGCCGGGCCTGCCCACTCCGGTCATCATCACCGCCTATTCCGACCGTACCTTCACCTTCATCACCAAGAGCACCCCGGCCACCGTGCTGCTCAAGAAGGCCGCGGG
>SEHC01000093.1 GCA_004173415.1 Lysobacteraceae bacterium | reverse complement strand
CCGGCATCAAGAAGCCGTTCCCGTATGGCGACGAGCGCTTTGGCATCCCGCGGCGCGACGACCTGCGCTTCGAGATCCTGGAGAAGACCCTGTGAGCGGGACCTGGACCTTCGTCTGCGTCGCCGGGGCCCTGTTGCCAGGCGAGATGCAATCGGTGTTCGACGAGGTGACCGGCACCGCGATCCTGGTGCTCAACCTGGACGGCGAGCTGTACGCCCTGGAGGACAAGTGCAGCCATGAGGATTTCGAGCTGTCCGCCGGCCAGTTCGACCCGGGCGAAGGCAGCGTCGAATGCGTCCTGCATGGGGCCCGTTTCGACGTCCGCGACGGTCGCGCCCTGTGTGCACCCGCGTACACCGGCGTTCCCAAGTTCCCGGTCAAGCTCGAGCACGGCGGGGTCTGGACCCGCGACGATCGTGACTGACGGTAGCGTCCGGTCGCAGGCTTCATAAATATCTTGTAACTGCGAATCATTCTCATTATTCTGCAGCCCTCACGGTCCGCGATGTCGCCGGACTTCACCCGAGGCTGCCCTTGCCACCCGCCACCGTCGCCGCCATCGCTGTTGCGAATCGCACCTTCAGGCCGGCGTCGCGCCTGTACGGCGTGGTCAAGCTGCTGGCAATGGCGCTCTGGCTGACCTCATCGGGGATTCCGGACGCGGCCAGCGCCGCACTGACGGTAGTCCAGCATCTCGCCGATACAGGTTCCGCAGCCCATAACCCTTTGGGTGGGGCGGTCGGCGGCGATGTCGTCGTCCCAGGCACCACTGCCCTGCAGCCGTCGCTGCCTGCGCACGAATCCGCCCCTGGCTTGCCCGCCGAGCCTGACGACAATCGCGAGACGGCGGTCAGGTTGATTGCGGGCGTCGCCCCCGGGTCGGTCGCAGCCACACGCTTCTCCACGCCCGCCAGCGACCGCCGCCGGGCCCGCTCCGGGCGCGGCCCTCCCTTGGCCTGATCTTCCGCTGCCGCGCTCATCCGGCCTGCCGGCCCTGCATTCAGGGTCTGCGGTTCTTTCCCGCAGCCCTCGTTGATCCATTCCATTACCCGGTAGCCATCGCCACGGGCCTCCATTCCACACTTCCAGAGAATCCCGATGAATCTTCGCTACACCCCCCTGGCCTCGGCACTGCTGCTGATCCTGTCGATGCCCGCCATGGCCGATATCGCCCCCGACAAGAACGCGACCGAGCTGGAGGCCGTCGAGGTCAAAGGCGTGAAAGTGGACAAGCCGGCCTCGCCCAAGTACACCGAGGCGCTGCTGGACACGCCGCAGACCATCACCATGGTCAGCAAGGAGGTCATGGACCAGCAGGGGTTGATCGGCCTGCGCGACGTGCTCGGCACCCTGCCGGGCATCACCTTCGGCGCCGGCGAAGGCGGCGGCGGCTACGGGGACAGCATCAACCTGCGCGGGTTCACCGCAAACAGCGACATCACCAGCGATGGCGTCCGCGACAGCGCGCAGTACACCCGCACGGACAACTTCAACCTGGACTCGATCGAGCTGGTCAACGGCGCCAACTCCGTGCATTCGGGCGCAGGATCGGTCGGCGGCAGCATCAACCTGGTCAGCAAGGCCGCGCGCGCCGGCGACTCGAGCGTCTTCACCGTTGGCGCCGGCACCGACGGCTATGGCCGGATCACCGCCGACCACAACTTCGACCTCGACAATGGCACTGCGGTGCGCCTGAATGCGATGGCCCATCAGAACGATGTGCCCGGACGGGACCACGAAGAGTTCAAGCGCTGGGGATTCGCTCCCTCGGTAGCCTTCGGACTGGGTTCGGATACGCGTTTCACGCTGAGCTACTTCCACCAGAGCGACGAGAACACTCCGCAATACGGCGTGCCCTATTACCGCAATGCCTTCCATGACGGTCCCTTGCCGGGGGTGGATTCGAGCAACTATTACGGCTACCGCAACGTGGACGGACAGGAAATCGACGTGGACACGCTGAGCGGCGTGTTCGAGCACGATTTCAGCGACGCAGCCACGCTGCGCAGCCTGGCCCGCTACCAGAAGGTCGACCAGGTCTCGACCGTGGATGCCACCCAGGGCACCTGGTGCCTGTCCAACAACCTGACTCCCACCGGCGCCTCGTGCACGGTTGGCAGCGGAGCCACCGCGGTAACCGTCCCGGTGGGCCAGTACCTGCCCAGCGGGCCACGCGGCTACGTGCGCGACACGAGCAACGCGATCGCGGTCAGCCAGACCGACCTGACCGTGCGATTCGGCACCGGTCCGGTCGAGCATGCGCTGGTGGCGGGCGTGTCCTTCTCCCAGGAAACCTTCGACCTGGACACCAGCAACCTGTTCCGGGCCGCGGATGGAAGCAACCCCTACCTGGCGCCCAACCATCTTCCGTTCATGGATATCTTCAATCCGGACTCCGTGTACACCGGCCCGGTCAACAAGACCCTGGTCGGGCGTACCGGAGGCAGCTTGAGCAACCAGGCCGTCTACGTGTTCGACACGTTGAAACTCGGCGAACGGTTTTCGCTGAACCTGGGAGCCCGCTACGAGCACAACCAGGGAGACACCACTACCTGGGCCGTCTCCACGGTCGCCGGCCCGGCCGGTCCCATCGGCACCGTGACGGGCCGTAGCGGCCAGTTCGATAATGAAGACGATCTGTTTTCGTACCGCGCGGGCCTGGTGTTCAAGCCGGTGCAGAACGGCACGATCTATCTGGCCTACGCCAACTCGAAGACGCCATCCAAAGGCTCGGTGAATGGTGCATGCACCGCGTCGAACTGCGAAGTCGACCCCGAGACGGCCGTCAACGTCGAACTTGGCAGCAAATGGGATCTGCTCGGCGGCCGCCTGGCATTCAACGCGGCGCTGTTCCGCAACGAGCGGCAGAACTACAAGGTGGCCGACCCCGGCAACCCGGCCAACCCGGCCGGCGAGCAGCAACTCGATGGCAAGGCGCGCGTCCAGGGACTTGCGCTGGGCCTGGCCGGGAACCTCACCCGCAACTGGTCGCTGTTCGCCAACTACATCTACCTGGACAGCGAAGTGCTGAGCGGCGTCTCGCGGTTCTGCCGCGAGAACCCGAGCGTGGCCTGCGTCAACTCGATCGCCCATCCCGATCCGCTCAAGGGCAATCCGCTCACCAACACACCCAAGCACTCGGCCAGCCTGTGGACAAGCTATCGCCTGAACGACTGGACCTTCGGCTATGGGGCCACCTACCAGGGCCAGTTCCACCTCAACAACAGCTACATCGTGGTCAGCAACAACGTGGCTTCGGAAACCGCCCTGTACCAGACGCCGGACTACTGGACCCACCGCGCCATGGTCGGCTACAAGGTCAATGACAGCCTCGCCCTGCAGTTGAACGTCAACAACCTGTTCGACGAGGAGTACTACACGCGCATCCGCAACAACGGGTGGGCCACCCCCGGCGAAGGACGCTCGGCGGTGCTTTCCGCCACCCTCACGTTCTGACCGGCCACGCCGCCTACCCTCGCCTCGCCCGTGAACCCGGGCGGGGCCTGCCACCGAAAGGTTCTTCCATGCTGCTGAACATTCCCGATGTATTGGATGCCCGACAGCTGGCCGAGTTCCGCGCCAGGCTTGATTCGGCCGACTGGGCCGATGGCCGCATCACCGCGGGCCACCAGTCGGCCAAGGCCAAGGACAACATCCAGCTGCCCGAGGATTCACCGGTGGCGCGCGAACTGGGAGCGGCGGTGCTGCAGGCGTTGTCGCGCAACAGCACTTTCTTCTCCGCGGCGTTGCCCAGGCGGGTCTATCCGCCGCTCTTCAACCGCTACACGGCCGGCCAGTCTTTCGGCTTCCATGTCGACAACGCGATCCGCTACGACCGCAGTGGCGGTCACCCCGAGCCGGTCCGCACCGACCTTTCCGCAACGCTTTTCCTTTCCGACCCCGATGAGTACGACGGCGGCGAACTGGTGATCGAGGACACCTACGGCACTCACCGCGTCAAGCTCCCGGCCGGACACCTGGTGCTGTATCCGGGCACCAGCCTGCACAAGGTCACGCCAGTGACACGGGGCGCACGCACGGCCTCGTTCTTCTGGATCCAGAGCATGGTCCGCGACGATACGCAGCGTCGCCTGATGTTCGACCTGGACGTTTCGATACGCCAGTTGACCGTTGCAGTGCCGGAGCACCCATCGCTTATCCAGCTCACTGGGGTGTATCACAACCTGCTGCGGCAGTGGAGCGAGGTCTAGGCGCGTCCACGAAGGGGAGAGTCCGGATGGCGATACCGCATGCTACGTGCGTACGGCGCCGCGCACTTGTTCCTCGCAGACGGCTGCGGAAATTTGGCGGCACCTCGTTGCAAAGGATAATCATTCTCACTTAGAATGGGCGCTCGAAGGGGGCGACGTGCCGGTCGGATGATCGGACCACGCATGCACGAACGCACCCGCCCTGCAAACAACCGATGCGTTGCTGCATCGTCACCCACCCACCGAGTGCCCATGTCCCTGCACGCCTCTGCTTCGAGCCGAACCCGCCGCCTGACCGCTCTTGCCCTGTCCCTGTCGACCCTGTTGCCAGCGGGCGGCTTCGCCCTTCCTGCGCTGGCCGAAGCAGATGCCGCCGGTGCGACCACCCTGGACACGGTTGTGGTCACCGCCGCCGGTTTCGAGCAGATGGTCAGGGAGGCGCCGGCCAGCATCACCGTGCTGACCCGCGAGCAACTCGAGCAGCAGCCAATCCACAACCTGGCCGACGCACTGGCGAGCGTTGAAGGTGTGGACGTTGGCGTCGGCGTCGACAAGACCGGGGCGCCGCAGATCAGCCTGCGTGGCATGCCTTCCAGCTACACCCTGGTGCTGGTCGACGGCCGCCGCCAGAACACATCCGGCAACGTGGCGCCTAACGATTTCGGCAGCACGGCCAACAACTTCATCCCGCCGATGTCGGCCATCGAGCGCATCGAGGTCATCCGCGGCCCGATGTCCACGCTGTACGGCTCCGATGCCATGGGTGGGGTGGTCAACATCATCACCCGCAAAGGGGGCCAGCAGTGGTCCGGGTCGCTGGGCCTCGAAACCACGCGGCAGCAGCACGAAGAATTCGGTGACCTCCACGGGGCCGATTTCTACCTCGATGGGCCGTTGCTGAAGGATCGCCTGGGCCTGGCCCTGCGCGGCGGCTATTTCAAGCGTGACGACGCCCAGGTGGTCTATCGCGACGTCAACGGCAACGAGATCGCCCCGGGCATGGGCGCCAACCCGGTGGCCTACGACAACCAGAATTTCGGCGCGCGCCTGTCGTCCGCCCTTGGGGACGATCACGACCTGTGGCTGGATGCCAGCCGCAATCGCCAGACCTACGACAACCGCAACGGCCAGATGGGCACACTGGGAGGCGGCGGCTATGCGCCGGAATTGCAGTTCAATCGCGAACAATGGCTGCTGGCCTGGGACGCGCGTCTCGGCTTCGGCACGCTTTCCTCGAGCCTGCTGCAAAGCACGACCGAAACCATCGGTCGCCTGCTGCCGGCGGGCACTGCCGGCGCCGGCAGTCCGCGCACCCTGGACAACCGGAACCGGGTCTTCGACACCAAGCTGGTCAGCAACATCGGCCGCAACATGCTCAGCATCGGCGGCCAGTACTGGGAAGCCGAACTGGAGGATGGCGTCGCCCCGGCTGCCTTCGAGTTCGAACAATGGGCGTTGTTCGCCGAGAACGAATGGCGCATCAACGATGCGCTGAACCTCACTCTCGGTGCCCGTCACGACGACCACAGCACCTTCGGCAGCCAGCTGAGCCCGCGCGCCTACCTGGTCTGGAACGCCGGTGCCAATTGGGTGGTCAAGGGCGGCCACAGCCTGGGTTACAAGACTCCCAACGTCGAACAGCTCACGCCCGGCATCAATGGCTTCGGCGGCCAGGGCACCATTCCGCTGATCGGCACCCCCGAGCTCAAGCCGGAAACCAGCGCCAGCACCGAACTCGGCGTCTACTACGCCGCAACCGCCGGCTTCAGCGCCAGCGCAACGCTGTTCCACAACGAGTTCGACGACAAGATCGCCGCGGGTACCCCTGTCGACAATTGCGCCTACGGCCTGACCCGGGCGCAGTACGAGGCCAGCGATTTCAGCGGGCAGCCTTGCGTTGACGTCGGCTTCTTCCCGCGTGCGCCGACCCTGGGACAGAGCATCAACATCGACAAGGCGGTCACCCGTGGCGGCGAACTGTCGGTGCGCGCGCCGATTTCCGCGGCATGGGAAGTCCTCGCCAACTACACCTATACCGAAACCGAGCAGAAGAGCGGACCGTCCCAAGGCCAGCCGCTGACCAACACGCCCCGTCACCTGCTCAACGGCAGCCTCAACTGGCGGGCCAGCGAGGCATTGAACCTGTTCCTGCGCGGCGAATATCGCAGTGCCCGTTATCGCGGCGCCGGCGCGGCGCAGGAACAGCTCGGCCATTACAAGCCCTACTCGCAATTCCACCTGGGCGGCCGCTACCAGTTCAACGACAGCCTCAGCCTCAACGCAGCGATCTACAACCTCTTCGACAAGAGCTTCGTGGACTACCTGCCCTACTACAGCAACGCCACCACCCTTGCCTATGCCAACAGCCGCAGCACCGGCGAGGCGGGGCGCAGGCTCTGGCTTTCCATGAACGTGGCTTTCTGAGCAGGAACCGCGGCACACGATCAATTGAGAGTCATTCTCATTCGTGGTGTAATGAACCCCGTTCCAGCCCAGGATCCGACCTTGTCGCCAGCGTCAGCGCAAACCGATATTTCCAGCAGGCAGCTCAGGCGCGGCTTCTGGCTACGCACCTTGCACCAGTGGCACTGGATCAGCTCGGCCGTCTGCCTGGTCGGGATGCTGCTGTTCGCGGCCACCGGCATCACCCTCAACCACGCCTCGCGCATCGAAGCCAGCCCGGCGGTCGACAATCGCGCCACGCAACTGCCCCCTGCGCTGGTCGCGGAGCTGCAGGCAGGCGCCGAAGGCAACGCGCCCTTGCCCCGCGCCACGTCGGACTGGCTCGGCGACCAGCTTCCGGTTTCGCCGGGCAGTCGCCTGGCCGAATGGTCCGAGGGCGAGATCTACCTGTCACTGCCTTCGCCCGGAGCCGATGCCTGGCTGAGCATCGACCGGAGCACCGGCGCGGTGGAGTTCGAAAGCACCGACCGTGGCTGGGTCTCGTACTTCAACGACCTGCACAAGGGACGCAACGCGGGGCCGGCGTG
>SEHC01000092.1 GCA_004173415.1 Lysobacteraceae bacterium | reverse complement strand
GCACGGTGTTGTACTTGCCGAAGAACCGGTCGGACAGCCAGCCGCCCAGCAGCGGGAAGAAGTACACGCCGATCACGAAGCTGTGGAACACGTCCTTGGCCGCGCCGTCGCGCTCGCCCACGGGCAGGTAGGCCAGGATGACGCTGCTGACCATGAACTGGACCAGGATGTTGCGCATCCCGTAGAAGCTGAAGCGCTCGCAGGCCTCGTTGCCGATGATGTAGGGGACCTGGCGCGGGAATCGCGCAGCCTGTGCTCCAGCCGCAGTGCTCATCCGGTATTCCTGTGGATTGGGACGCTAAAGGGTAACCGATAGGCCCGCGCCATCGACGCTGGCGATGGCTTGGGCGATCATCCCGGTTCCGTCATCCGGGATACAAGCGCATGCTTCGCCTGTTCACTTTCCTGTTCGCATCGGCCGTCTGGTCCCTGCCCGCGCACGCCGCCGGCCCCGCGCTGGCTACGCTCGCCGAGCGCTCCGGCTTCACCCAGACCGGCCGCTACGACGAAGTGATCGCGCTCTGCGAAGCCTTCGCGCAAGCCTATCCCCGGTCGGTCCGCTGCATCGATTTCGGCACTTCGCCCGAGGGCCGCGCGATGAAGGCGCTGGTCGCTTCGACCAGCGGCGCGCTCGACGCGGCGACGGCGCGCCAGCGCGGCCTGCCGGTGGTGCTCATCCAGGGCGGGATCCATGCCGGCGAGATCGACGGCAAGGACGCCGGCTTCCTGGCGTTGCGTGAAATCCTCGAGGGAACCGCAGCCAAGGGTGTGCTCGACCGGCTGGTGTGGGTCTTCGTGCCGGTGTTCAGCGTGGACGGCCACGAACGCTTCGGCGCCTGGAACCGGCCCAACCAGCGCGGTCCCGAGCAGATGGGCTGGCGCACCACCGCGCAGGGCTACAACCTCAACCGCGACTACCTCAAGGCCGATGCCCCGGAGATGCAGGCCATGCTGGCGCTGATCGAGGAATGGGACCCGCTGGTCGAAGTGGACCTGCACGTCACCGACGGGGCCAAGTTCGAACACGACGTCTCGATCCAGGTCGAGCCGTTGCACGCCGGCGACCCGGCGCTGCGCACGGTGGGCCGCGCCTGGCGCGACGCGGTGATAGGCGACCTTGCCGCGCAGGGCTCGCTGCCGTTGCCGTTCTATCCCTCCTTCGTGGTCGACGACGATCCCGCGTCGGGGTTCGAGGACGGGGTCGCCCCGCCACGCTTCTCGCACGGCTATTTCTGGCTGCGCAACCGCCTGGGCATGCTGGTGGAAACGCATTCGTGGAAGCCCTACTCGACCCGCGTGCGGATTACCCGCAACACGGTGCTGTCGGTGCTTGGCCAGGTCGACCGGCATGGAAGCCAATGGCTGCAGGTCACCCGCGACGCCGACCGGCGCGCCGCCCGCATCGGCGGCGTGGAACAGGCGCTGGCGTTCAAGGCCGGCGAACGCAAGCGCATGATCGACTTCCGCGGCTATTCCTATACGCGTACCCCGTCGGCAGTCTCCGGCGCGCTGATGACCCACTACGACGAAACAACCCCGCAGGTCTGGACGGTTCCGCTGCGCGACGAAGTCCGGGCGGTGGTGTCGGTATCTGCTCCCCGCGGCGGCTACGTGGTCCCGGCCGCGCATGCGGCGGCCGTCGGCGAGTTGCTGCGCCGCCATGGGGTCGCCTTCAATCGGCTGGCCGCGCAGGCCGGCGCGGATGTCGAAACCTTTCGTGCGACCGAAGCGGATTTCGCCTCCGTCTCGACCGAGGGACGCCAGCGCCTGGCCCTCAAGGGCCAATGGAAGGCCGAGCGCCGCGACATCGGCGCCGGCGCGCTGTTCGTGCCGATCGCGCAGCCGAAATCGCGGCTGGCCATGGCGATCCTGGAGCCGCAGGCACCGGACTCGCTCGCCAGCTGGGGCGGATTCAACAACGCCTTCGAACGCAAGGAGTACATGGAGGACTACGTGGCCGAGGAAGTCGCCCGCGACATGCTGGCGCGCGACCCGTCGCTGAAGTCGCGCTTCGAGCGCCGCCTGCGCGAGGACCCGGCGTTCGCCGCGGACAAGGCCGCCCGGCTGGACTTCTTTTATCGCCTTCACAGCGCATGGGACGAACGCTACAACCTGTACCCGGTCATGCGCATCGACCACCTGCCCCGATGAGTACCAGGACGATCGCCTGCCTGGGCAGCGCCGCGCTGTTGTGGCTGGCGTTGCTGGGCATTGCCAGGGCCGCGCCGGCCGCGGCCGATCACGTCGGGGAGGTGCCGGCCTTGCAGGTCGTCACCCTCAACCTGTACCACGACAAGGACGACTGGCCGGCGCGACGCGTCCAAATCGTGCGCGAACTGCAACGCCTGCAAGCCGATGTGATCGCCCTGCAGGAAGTCATCGAGAACGACCGCGTACCCAACCAGGCACGCTGGCTGGCCGAACAGCTGGGCTATCGCTGGTATTTCGCCAGCACCGATGCGCCCGGCAGCCGCACCCGCTATGGCAACGCCATGCTGACCCGGCATCGCATCCTGGCGCGCGGGCAGAAGCGGCTGCGGCCGATGGACGATAGCCGCACTGCCGCTTTCCTGCGCATCGACCTGCAGGGCCACCCGGTGAATGTCTACGTCACCCACCTGCACTGGACCGAGGATGGCGGCGCGATACGCAAGGTCCAGGTCGATGACCTGGCCGAGTACCTGGATGCGACTTCCGGAAAGGTTCCCAGCCTCGTCGCCGGCGATTTCAATGCAGCCGCCGACGCGCCGGAACTAGGGCCGCTGCGTCGGCATTTCGGCGATGCATGGTCCAGCCTGCGTCCGGACCTGGATGGCATCGAAGGCAGCACGCTGAATCCGGCCTATCACCCCCCGCGGCGCATCGACCACGTGTTCTTCCAGGGTGAGGCTTTCCGGCCCCTGTCCGCGACCCTGCTGTTCGAACATCCCGACGAGAGAGGCATCTGGGCTTCGGATCACCGCGGCGTGCTCGTGTCCTTGGGGTTCGCCGCGGCCGACTAGGTGATCGGCTGATTGGCAGACCCGGCGGTGGACTACGTCCAATCGCATGCCGTCGGAGCTGCCGCCAGCGCGCATGGGAAGCGCGGCATTTGCTGAACTTCTGCCGCACTGCATCCCTGCTGGATGGCGTCGGCACTTTACTGGCGGGGATACCCGCGAGACCATGCAGGCCCGCTTCCGGCGCTCCTTCCCCCGAGGAAACCCCCATGCAGCCGAATCCGCACCCGGCATCGTGTTCCCCTCACCACCTTCGCATGCGCAGCGCCGACCGATGAGCCGTCGTTCAAGATCCCGCCGGCAATCCGGCCTGCGCAGGCCCGGACTAATCACGCTGGTGCTGGCCGTGTTGCTGGCCGGCTGGTTCATCTGGCAACAGCGCAACGAGCAGGGAGTGGCGAACCAGGCAGAAGCGCCGGTCGTCGACACCGACCGCGACACACTGAGCAAGCCGCTGCCGCTGCCCGACCCCGCTTCCGCTTCCGGCAGCCGGCCCGCGGCCCAGCCTGGCACCGCAACCGACGGGTTGCCGGCCGAAGTCGGCAAGACCCTGGACCTGATCGCCCGCGGCGGTCCGTTCCCGCATCCGCAGGATGGCGCGGTGTTCGGCAACCGCGAGAAGCGCCTGCCGGCGCACCCGCGTGGTTACTACCGCGAGTACACCGTCCAGACGCCCGGACTGGGCCACCGCGGCGCGCGCCGCATCGTCACCGGCGGGCAACCGCCCGAGGTCTACTACTACACCGACGACCACTACGACTCGTTCCGCACGCTGCAGGTGCCCAGATGACTGATTCGGGCTTCGACCTGGGGCTGGAAGATCCCACTCGCGCGGGCGTGTTCTTCGTGACCACGCAGGACCTCGACGTGCTCGGCGCCGCAAGCCGCGACGCGGGGCTGCTGTCCCGGCATATCGACCTGATGGGCTGTCGCAACAAGGCCACGCTGCTGCTGCGCATTGCCGTGGCGCTGGATTTCCCGATGTCGGCCGGGCGCAACTGGGATGCGCTCTCCGACAGCCTGCGCGACCTGCAATGGCTTCCCGGGCAAGGCTACGTGCTGCTGTTCGACGGCGCCGGCGAAATGCACAGCGTCGATGAAGCGGATTTCGACACCCTGGTCAGCGTGCTGGACGAAGCCAGCAACGCCTGGGCCGCGCGCGAGGTCCCGTTCTGGGCGTTCCTGGCGCTGCGGGAGAAGGATTTCGTAGAACTCGAGGACTGAACCGCGCATCCGGCTTTTCATCGGCTGCCTGGAAAGGCGGATTTTCCTGCCTCCCTGCGCATGCCACCGCGACTCATCGATTGCCCCGGCGGGCGCAACTGGCGATCATGTCGCATGAGCGAAGACTTCAGCATCCTGCAACTCTCACCCGGACTGGCGCAGGGCGTGGAAGCCTGCGGCTATGGGCAAATGACCGCCATCCAGTCGCAGAGCCTGCCTGCGATCCTGGCCGGGCGCGATGTCATCGCACAGGCGCCGACCGGCAGCGGCAAGACCGCGGCCTTCGGCCTGGGCCTGCTGCACAACCTCGACCCCGCCCTGATCCGCGCCCAGGCGCTGGTCCTCTGCCCGACCCGCGAGCTCGCCGACCAGGTCGCCAAGCAGCTACGCAGGTTGGCCAGCGGCGTACCCAACCTGAAGATCCTGATCCTGACCGGCGGCATGCCGCTGGGGCCGCAACTGGCGTCGCTGGAAGCACATGATCCGCACGTGGTGGTCGGTACCCCCGGTCGCATCCAGGAACTGGCGCGCAAGAAAGCGCTGCACCTGGGCGGTGTGCGCACCCTGGTGCTGGACGAGGCCGACCGCATGCTGGACATGGGTTTCGAGGAGCCGATCCGCGAAATCGCCGGCAAGACGCCCAAGGACAGGCAGACCCTGCTGTTCTCGGCCACCTTCCCCGACGCGATCCGCGAGATCGGCCGCAGCGTGCTGCGCGATCCGCTGGAAGTCACGGTGGAAGGCAGCGACAGCCGGCTCGACATCGAGGAAATCTTCCACGAGGTGGAGTTGTCGCAGAAGCAGAAGGCACTGGCCGGGCTGCTGCTGCTGCACCGCCCCGAATCGGCGGTGGTGTTCTGCAATACGCGCCGGGACGTGGATGAGGTGGCCAACTCCCTGCAGCAGTTCGGTTTCACCGCGCTGGCCCTGCATGGCGACATGGAGCAACGGGACCGCGATGAAGTGCTGGTGCAGTTCGCCAACCGCAGTTGCAACGTGCTGGTGGCCAGCGACGTGGCGGCCCGCGGCCTGGACGTGCACGAGCTGGAAGTGGTGGTCAATTACGAATTGCCCACCGATACCGACACCTACGTGCATCGCAGCGGCCGCACCGCGCGCGCCGGCCGCAGCGGCACGGTCCTCAACCTGGTCACTCCGCGCGAGATCGGCCGCGCCCATGCGCTGGAGTCGCTGCAGGGGCAGCCACTGCGATGGGCGCGCGCGCCGCTGGCCGACGCCCGCCCGCAGCAACCGCCCCGGGCAGCCATGGAGACCCTGCGCATCGATGCCGGCAAGACCGACAAGCTCCGTCCCGGCGACATCCTCGGCGCGCTCACCGGCGACGCCGGCCTGCCGGCTGCGGCGATCGGCAAGATCGCGATCTTCGCCACGCGCTCCTACGTCGCGGTGCAGCGTGCCCAGGCTGGCAACGCACTGGCCCGGCTCAACGCCGGCAAGATCAAGGGCCGCAACTTCCGCGTGCGCAGGATCTGACCGGGCCGTATCGCGCCGCACCGCCGCGCGGATGCCCGCTCAGGAACTGCAGGACAGCATCGAGCAACCGGCGCGATCCCGCGCCCAGTCCGGCCGCCGGCGGGCGAAACGCTCGTTGCCGGGCTGCTCCTGGTAAGGACGGCGCATCACTTCGAGCAGCTCCATGATCGCGGCTTCGTCGCCGGCTTCGGCCCGGTCGATCGCTTCCTGGGCCAGGTAATTGCGCAGCACGAAGCGCGGATTTGCCGCGTCCATCCTGGCTTTGCGCGCCTGCGCGTCCAGCGGATCGGTCGACACCCGGCGCGCATGGCGCCGCAGCCAGTCGACGATGCCCGCCTCCAGCGCGTTGCGCTTGCCCGGGTCGTAGAAAGCGTCGGCCAGCGGGGCGAGCCCGGGCGCGGCCATGTCGACCAAGGACAGGTTGCGGAAGAAGATCGTCATGTCGACCTCGCCGGCATGCAGCAGGCCGTGCAGGTCTTCCATCAGCGCGACGTCCTCGTCGTGGCACTCCGACAGACCGAGCTTGCGCGCGATATTGTCGCGTTCGGCCGCCGCGTAGACTTCCCGGTAACGCTGCAGGCCCGCCTGCAGGGGTTCGGCGCCCGCGAACAGCGGCGCCAGCGCAGCGGCCAGTCGGGTCAGGTTCCAGTAGGCGATCTTCGCCTGCCATCCGAACCGGTAGCGCCGGCCCTGCGCGTCGGTGGTATTGGGCGTCCAGTCCGGATCGTAGTCGTCGATCCAGCCGTAGGGGCCATAGTCGATGGTCAGCCCCAGGATCGACATGTTGTCGGTGTTCATCACCCCGTGCACGAAGCCGACCCGCATCCAGTGCGCGACCATGACCGCGGTCCGTTCGCAGACGCTGGCGAACCAGCGCGCGTACAGGTCCTCGCCGCGTCCCTCTAGTTCCGGAAAGTCGCGGCGCAAGGTGAAGTCCACCAGTTGCCGCAAGAGACCGGTTTCACCGCGCGAGGCGGGAAGCTCGTAGTTGCCAAAGCGCAGGAACGACGGCGCGACCCGGCAGACGATGGCACCCGGCTCGGGGCTGGGGCGGCCGTCGTAGAACATGTCGCGGACCACCGGCTCGCCGGTGGCGACCAGGCTCAACGCGCGGGTGGTGGGCACCCCCAGGTGGTGCATCGCCTCGCTGCACAGGAATTCCCGGATCGAGGAGCGCAGGACCGCGCGGCCGTCGGCATGGCGCGAGTACGCGGTGGGGCCGGCGCCCTTGAGTTGCAGCTCCCAGCGCTGCCCGGCGGCATTGATCGCCTCGCCTAGCGAAATGGCCCGGCCATCGCCGAGCTGGTCGGCCCAGCTTCCGAACTGGTGGCCGCCGTAGTTGGCGGCGTGCGGCTGCATGCCCTGCAACAGCTCATTGCCGGCAAAGACCCGGGCGAACCGGGGGCTGGCGATATCGGTGGCATCCATTCCCAGCAGCGCGGCGGTTTCGCGGGACCAGGCCAGCAGGCGCGGCGCGGCGACCGGTGTCGGTTCGACCC
>SEHC01000546.1 GCA_004173415.1 Lysobacteraceae bacterium | reverse complement strand
ACCGGCATGCCGTAGAGGTGGCCGAACGGCGGCATGGCGCCGAGCTCGCAGTCGGGGAACGCATCGCGGATCTCGCTCTCTTCGGCAAGTTCGACCGTCGCCCCGCCCAGTGCGCGGGAAAGCCGCAGCAGGTCGGCGCGATAGGCCGCCGGCATCACCACCATGGCCAATTGGCCGTCGACCCTGAAGATCACCGGTTTGGCGAAACGCTCGTGGTCGACGTGCGCGGCCTCGGCGGTCTCGTGCGCGGTCAGCGAGCGGACGTGGGACAGCGTGGCATAGGGCGCATTGCGCTCTTCGAGGAAGTTGTTCAGGCGCGGGGACAGCATGGCAGCCTCCACTGGCGCGCGGCCGCAATCCGGTCCGGTCGCGCGCCTCCGGTTAGCCAGGCGCGGACTCCAGCGTCGCGCCGCTTGCGGCCCTGCTCCTGTTCCGGTGATGCCGCAGGACCGTCGCGCCGAGCTTACACCCGGCCGCCATGCGCGGGCCGCTGCGATCGGCGGTTGCGGATGAGCGGTGGGCGCGCGCGTCGATGCGCGCCGAAGACGATACCGATGCAATGCCTGGACGCATCGGTGCTCCATCCTGCCGAGAACGGCGACACGAATGGACGTGCCACTTCAGGTTGCAGCGCTCAATCCCAGCCCGGCATCTGCGAGCCATCCAGGCCGCCGGTCTCGAATACCGCCGTGCGCGTGCCGCCGCCCTTGACCGGGAACTCGATCTCCGCCACGCCGGCCTTGCGCAGCAGTTTCCACAGCGCCTTCTGGTCGGTGATGAACATGGCGATGGCCTCGTCGGTATCGGGGCGCCAGGCATCCATCGACCTCGGCTTGCCGTCCGCGGTGACCTTCACCTTGCAGCCTCCCGGGCAACGGAAATCGCTGGCCTGCAGCACCAGGTAGGCGCTGCGCTTCCACTCCGGATGGTCGCGGAACACCAGTTGCACCTGGCTGCCGCCCTTGCCTTCCAGGTCGACCCGGTCGCGGCTGTAGAGGGTGGCCGAGCGCTGCACACCGCCCTTGGGCTGCGGCGACTGGGCGTAGTTCCACAGGCCTTCCAGGCGGCGGCGCTCGCGCGCGGCCTCGCCCTTGGCCTTCACTTCGTCGTAGCCGGCCTTCATCGCCTGGGCGGCCCTGGAATCAGGATACTGGGCCAGCAGCGCGGCACCGTGCACCCGGGCCAGGTCCCAGTTCTGCGCGGTGGCGGCGCCGTCGTACTCGCGCGCCAGGGCCGCGGCCGCTTCTTCGCGGGCCTCGGCCTGGGCCAGGGCGGCCGCGCGCTGCTCGGCCTCGCGGTCGCCGCAGGAGGTCAACGCCAGCGCGCAGGCCAGCGACAGGGCCAGCGACAAGGTGATCCACTTCATTTTCCTTCTCCCTTGTTGGCCAGGTAGTCGACCGCGGCAGCGGCCTCGGCCGGTTTTTCCACGATCGACATGTGCCCGCAGCCCTCCAGCAGCACCTTGGTGGCCTGCGGTATGCGCGCTGCGTAGAGGTCCATCGCGCTGAAGTCGATCACCGCGTC
>SEHC01000091.1 GCA_004173415.1 Lysobacteraceae bacterium | reverse complement strand
GCGGTCTTGTCGGTCTGCACGGCGGCCGAGGCGAACCACGGACGCTGGCCCAGAGTGTTGCTGGCACCGCTGTAGGAACCGTAGGCCCAGTGCTTGTCCTCGCGCAGGTTGCTGTTGAGGCGGGAAGTGAATTCGCCACCCAGCACGCCGTTGGCGAAATCGAAGTCGATGGTGCCCGCATCGCTGGTCGACGGCACCAGCTGGCCGACGTACACGTTGGACTGGGTCGCGCCAGGCTGGTTGACCAGGTAGACCCGGCTGGCCGCGGGCGCGGCCACGGTCGGGATGGCCGGCAACGCCGGCGCCCCGGCGGGGGTCTTCCAGTCGCCCAGGCGCTGTTCCAGCAGCGGCAGCACCTGCTCCAGGCGGGTATCGCCCACGACCACGATGCGGGCCTTGTCCGGTTGCATCCAGTTGCCATGGAAGGCGACCAGGTCGTCACGGGTCAGCGAGGCGATTGAGGCCTCGGTGCCGCTGCCGGTGAACGGGATCGCATAGGGATGGCCCGGGCCGTACAGCAGCGGCGGCATGATCCGCATCGCCGCGGTCTGCGGACGCGCCTTCTCCTGCTTGATCCCGGCGATCCAGGTCGCGCGAACGCGTTCGATCTCCTCCGGTGCGAAGGTGGGCCGGCGCAGCACGTCGGCCAGCAGGTCCAGGGATTCGGGCAGCTTGTCGCTCAATGCCGACAGCGCGACCGACGCGGAATCCAGCCCGGCCCCCACGGCGATCTGTGCGCCCAAGTCTTCCTGCCGCGCCGCCAGCTCCAGCGCGCCGTAGTCGCCGGCGCCATCGTCGAGCATCTGCAGGGCGAAATTGGCCGTGCCCAGCTTCTTGCCCAGGTCGGCCGCGTAGCCGCCGGGGAATTCCACCGAAACCTGTACCACCGGCGTCTCGTGGCGCTCGGCCAGCACCACCTGCATGCCATTGGACAGGGTCGCCCGCTCCAGCGCGGGGAACTTGAGCTCGGGGAAGCTGCGGGTCGCCGGCACGCCGGCGCTGCGGGTGACGCGGGTCTTGACCGTCTTGTACTTCGGATCGACCACCGGCACCGCGGCCGGTGCCGTGGCCGGCGCCGCCTGCACGGTTTCCGGCAGCGCCGAGGCCGGGGTTTCACTGGGCTGCACCACCAGCGTATGCGACCCGGTGCCAAGCCACTTCTTCGCCGCCGCCTGCACGCTGGCCGGGGTGGCCGCGTCGACGTCGGCAAGCTCGGCCTGGTAGCAATCGGGCTTGCCCGCATACACGGCGCACTGGGCCAGCACGTCGGACTTGCCGCCGAAGCCGCCGATGCGTTCGATGCCGCGGACGAAGCCGGCGCGGGTGGTGACCTTGGCCCGCTCCAGCTCTTCGGCGCTGGGGCCCTGGGCGATGAGTCGCTGCAATTCCTCGTCCAGCGCCTTCTCCACCTTGGCCGGGTCCACGCCTTCCTTGACCGTGGACATCAGGAAGAAGGTGCCGCTGATCTCGCTGCTCCAGGAATAGGCGCTGGCGTTGTCGGCGATCTTGTCGCCGTGGACCAGGCGATTGTCGAAGCGCGAGGCGGCGCTGCCGCCCAGCACCTGCGCGAACAGGTCCAGCAGGGTGGCGTCCTTGCTGCCGAGTTCAGCCACCGGCCAGGCGCGGTAGATGCGCACCTGCGGCACGCGGTCGGGCACGGTTTCGCGCGTGTCCTTGTCGCGGCGCGGGATGTTGGTGGGCATGTCGGCCAGGGTGGCGCTGGCCGGGATGTCGCCGAAATACTCTGTGACCTTGGCCTTGGCGGTCTTCAGGTCGATGTCGCCGGCCAGCACCAGGACCGCGTTGTTGGGCCCGTACCAGCTCTTGAACCAGGTCTTGACGTCGTCCAGCGTGGCCGCGTCCAGGTCGGCCATCGAGCCGATGGTCTGCCAGCTGTAGGGGTGTCCGGCCGGATACAGGGCCTCGAAGATCCGCGCACTGATGCGGCGGCCGTAAGGCTGGTTCTCGCCCTGGCGCTTTTCGTTCTGGACCACGCCGCGCTGCTCATCCAGCGACTTCTGGTCGATCGCGCCGAGCAGGTGGCCCATGCGGTCCGATTCCATCCACAGCGCCATGTCCAGGGCGGTGGTCGGCACGTTCTGGAAATAGTTGGTGCGGTCCTGGTTGGTCGTGCCGTTCTGGTCGGTCACCCCGACCAGCTCGAAGGGCTCGAAGTACTCGGACTTGTGGTTCTCCGATCCCTGGAACATAAGGTGTTCGAACAGATGGGCGAAACCGGTGCGCCCGGGCTGCTCGTTCTTGCTGCCGACGTGGTACCAGAGGTTCACCGCCACGACCGGGGCCTTGCGGTCGGTATGCACGATCACCCGCAGGCCATTAGCCAGGGTGAACTCGTCGTACTTGATTTGGACCTGGCTGCTGTCGGCGCCCTTGGCCTGGGCCTGCTGCGGCGAGATGGCCAGTCCCGCGAGGGCGGTGGACAGGGCGACGGCAAGCAGAGCGGCGCGCGGACGACGGGAAAGGCGCATCGGGTATTCCTTATATAAGAGGCTCAAGACAGGCGGTGATGCTAGCGACCGCGGCCGATCATTACACTAGGCCACAAGGCATGGTCGAAACGCAGGTGCTTCCATGGAACGCCGTCCGCACTCGCAGCGCTGCCTGCTCACCGGGGCCAACCGCGGCCTGGGCCTGGCGTTCGCCCGGCATTTGCTGGCGCGCGGCGATCACGTGGTCGCCACCTGCCGGCACCCCGGCAAGGCCGCCACGCTCAATATTCTGGCGGGCCAATATCCCGGCCGGCTGCACGTGGCCCCGCTCGACGTCGCCGAACCCAGGAGCCATGCAGCACTCGCCCTGGAGCTGCCGCTGCTGACCGATGGCGAGCCGATCGACCTGCTCATCAACAATGCTGGCGTGTTGCGTGGCGGCGAGCGCTATGGACAGGTGCAGGCCGTGGACCTGGAAACCAGCTTCCGCACGCATGCGTCGGGGCCCTTCCTGCTGACCCAAATGCTGTCGCCGTTCCTGGCCGACGCCGCGCGCGTGGCCAACATTTCCTCCGAGCTGGGTTCGATAGGGCTGAGACAGGAATTCCGCAGTCCCAGCTACGCCATCGGCAAGGCGGCGCAGAACATGGCCACCGCGTTGCTGGGCCTGGCGCTGCGCGAACGCGACATCGTGGTCGTGGCCCTGCATCCGGGCTGGGTCCGTACCGACATGGGCGGCGCGACTGCGGCGCTCGGCGCAGACGAATCGGCCGCTGCCCTGCTCGACGTGATCGCGGGTTTGTCCGCGCAGGATTCTGGCGCCTTCCTCGACTGGCAGGGAAAGACCTTGCCCTGGTGAGGCGCAACGCCTCCGCTTCAACCTCCAGCGGCTGAAGGGCATCACAACTGGTAGTCCTTTCGAGCTGCCTCACCGCCTGTTGTGAGGCCCGCAAGTATCGGCGGGCTGACCAAATCCGACCCGTATCCAGCTGTCAGCAACGACGTGCGGACACTTTTCGGACGATGCGGACACCCTCAGCGCCTGAAGTTATGCATATAAATCAACAACTTGGTATTGGCATGGCGTGTGCGTTATCCACCTCGATCCAAACCTGACCTAATTGAACCTGACCAAAAGCTGAACCACACAGCAAAAGTTTCAAGATGTGCTTGACCAATCTGATTAGGTGTACTACCTTACTACCACACCACCCAACAACGACACTAAAGAGGCACAACACCATGAACACCAAGACCTTCCTGCCGCTGACCGCCGCTGCCCTGTTCGTCGTTTGCACCGGTTCCATGTTGTTCGCCAGCCAGTCCCTTTCCGCCGACAAGTCGGCCAGCGCCGACCCGCAGCCGATCGCCCACATGGAGATCGTCGATATGCCGACCGTCACCGTGCAGGCTTCTGCCGAGGAACTGGCCTTCTATCACGCCAACCGCATCGTCGACCTCGCCGCGGTGACCGTGCGACCGTCCGCCGAAGACTTGGCCCTGCTGGCCGCCGAAGAGGCCACCCGCATCGTCGACCTGCCGGCCGTCACCGTGCGTCCCTCGGCCCAAGACCTGCAGATGGTTGCGATCGGTGCCGCCACCGTGGTCCAGCAGCTGGCGACGCGTTGATTGCCTGAAGCGGTACCGATGTCCGCGTAACGCCCGCTTCACGCATCGCCAGCACTTCCCCGCGGACGATCCGTCCGTAGAATCGAGCGATGAGCAACACGACCGTTCCAAGCCAAGCACTCGATCTGGATGTGCTGCTGTACCAGCCGGAGATTCCGCCCAACACCGGCAACGCGATCCGCCTCTGCGCCAACACCGGCGCGCGGCTGCACCTCATCGAACCCCTCGGATTCGACCTGGAGGACAAGCAGCTTCGACGCGCCGGGCTGGACTACCACGAGTACGCCCGCCTGCAGGTCCATCCTTCCCTGGGGGCCGCGCTAGAAGCCATCGGCCCCCGGCGACTGTTCGCACTCAGCACCCGAGGCACGCGACGCTATGACCAGCCCCGCTACCAGGCTGGCGATGCCCTGCTCTTCGGCCCGGAAACACGGGGTTTACCGTCGGAGGTCCTCGATGGCCTCGCTCCCGAGCAATGCCTGCGCCTGCCAATGCGTCCGGCCAACCGCAGCCTCAATCTTTCCAACAGCATCGCCGTGGTCGTGTTCGAAGCCTGGCGACAGCTGGATTTCCCAGGCGCCGCCTGAGCGTACGAATCCTGGCGTCCGCCTGCGCGGGCCCGCTCCCCACGCCGACCTCCCTCCGCGCCGGGGCGTCCTTGATCAGCAGCCCCTTTCAGCCGGGCAATATTCAAGCGGCGCGGTCCATTCCCAGTATCGGTCCGGCGGCGACCCGGCGGGACGGTGGTGGCGCAATAGTTCCCGCGTGAGCGCCTTAATTCATGTACTGATCAGTTTGGAATTCAGCGCGGATTGCACTGCTTTACGGATAATTTACAAACCGGCTGCGAACGGCATCACGCCTCAGCGCTGGCAAATAACCATAAACGACCGAGGTTTTTCAATGAAGAAGTCCCTGTTTGCTCTTGGCCTCCTGGCCGCCCTCCCGTTCGCGGCATCGGCTGCCGAGGGCCTGTCCTACAACTATGTCGAGGGCGGATACAGCGCCACCAACCTGAACGACCTCCCCGATTCCGACGGCTGGGGCCTGAACGGCTCCGTCGCCATCGCCCCGAACTTCCATGTGTTCGGTGGCTACAACCAGCAGGACTTCGACAGCGTCGACTATGGTTACGACCAGTGGCGCCTGGGCCTGGGCTACAACCACGAGATCTCGCAGAACGTCGACCTGGTAACGCGCGTGGCGTACGAGAAGCTGCAGGCCGACGACGTCAGCATCGCTGGCGTGCGTGTCGACGGCGCCGACCTGGATGGCTACAGCGCCGAGGTGGGCGTGCGTGGCAGCCTGACCAAGAATCTCGAAGGCTACGCGATGGCCGGTTATGAAGACGGCAGCGACTACGACGGCGACTTCTACGGCCGTCTCGGCGCCCAGGTGAAGTTCACCCCCAACTGGGGCATCAGCGGCGACGTGAAGTTCGCCGACAACGACACCCAGTGGTTCGTCGGTCCGCGCTTCACATGGTGATACGTCCGGTCTGGTAACAAGACTGCGTAATCAAAAAGTGTAAAGCGACGCGCCCCTCTCTCTCCGCGTCGTCCCCTGAGCCCGGCCCAGTGCCGGGCTTTTTTTTCGGGAACCAGGCCAATGCAACAGGCATCGCCAGTTGCGCGGGATGCCTGGGGCAACATCAGTCCTTGAACAGGGTCTCGGGATATTCGGCCTTCTGTTCGCGGGCCAGCAATTGCTGGAGGCCTTCGGCCGGGGTGAGCTCCCCATGCAGGACCGAACGTACGGCGCTGGAGATGGGCAGATCGATGCCGTGGCGCTCGGCCTGGCGCATGACCTCGTCCGCGGTCTGCACCGATTCGACCACCTGGCCGATTTCCCGCACCGCATCGTCCAGCGACTGGCCCCGGCCCAGCGCCAGGCCGAGGCGGCGGTTGCGTGACAGGTCGCCGGTACAGGTCAGCACCAGATCGCCAAGACCGGCCAGGCCCATCAGGGTTTCCGGCCTGGCCCCGATCGCCGCCGATAGGCGCAGCATCTCGTTGAGGCCGCGGGTAATGAGTCCGGCGCGGGCGTTGAGTCCCAACTGCATGCCATCGGCCACGCCCGTGGCCACGGCCAGCACGTTCTTCATGGCGCCACCCAGTTCGGCTCCGACCATGTCGTCGCCGGTGTAGGCACGGAACGCCGGGCCGTGCAGCACGTCGGCCACGCGCTGGGCGAAATCCGGATCGCTGCCGTGCACGGTCAGTGCGGTGGGCAGGCCCTGGGCGACTTCCTTGGCGAAAGATGGCCCGGTCACCACGGCCAGCGGGACGTTGGGGCCGAGGATGTCTTCGGCCACTTCGTGCAGGAAGCGCCCCGACCCCGGCTCGAAGCCCTTGGTCGCCCAGGCAACACCCGCCTGCGCCGGACGCAAGGGGGCCAGCAGCCGAAGGGTTTCGGTGAAGGCATGCGACGGTACGACCACCAGGACCAGATCGGCCTGGGCCAGGGCGGCAGCCAGGTCAGTGGTCGCGCGCAGGCTCTCGGGCAGGGCGATGCCCGGCAGGTAGCGCGGGTTCTCGTGCTGCGCGTCCAGGGCCGCGGTGACCTGTGTGTCGCGACCCCACAAAACCACCGCGTGCCCGTGGCGGGCCATCAGCGCGGCCAGGGCAGTACCCCAGGAACCGGCGCCCAGTACGGCGATCTTCAGCGATTCGGTCATCCCTCACCCCCTGGCATGGCCACCCGGACCGGATCCGGTCCAGCCTCCCCGCCGAGGGGCGGGGGGCGGCGGTCCTGCGCCAACGATTTCAGGCGTTGCCGGCGGTTTCGGTGTTGGCCAGTTCGCCAGTCCCCAGCTCAGCGGCACGCTGGCGGAGGGTTTCGGCGTACAGGCCGTCGAAGTTGATCGGCTGCAGGAAGAAGGGCGGGAAGCCGCCTGCCTGGATCAGGTCGCTGAGCAACTGGCGGATGTACGGGAACAGGATGTGCGGGCACTGGGTGCCGAGCAGCCCGTCGATCGCCTGCGGGTCCAGGCCAACCAGGCCGAACACGCCGGCCTGCTGCACTTCGGCCACGTAGGCGGTCTTGTCGCCGGCCTTGCAGGTCAGGGTCACGGTCAGCACCACTTCGAAAGCGGTGTCGCTGAGACGCTGCACGCGCTGGTTGAGGTTGAGCTGCAGTTCCGGCTGCACGGTCTCGCTGTAGATCGCCGGCGCGCCGGG
>SEHC01000545.1 GCA_004173415.1 Lysobacteraceae bacterium | reverse complement strand
CGAACGATGCCGTGGCCGGCCAGCCCGGCGGCGATCGCGTCGCTGCGCGCGTCCAGCTGCGCGTAGGTCAGGGCGACGTCGTAGCGGGCCATGCCGTTCCAGCGCCGACGGCCCGGACAACGGATCGCGACCTGGTCGGGGCGTTCGCGGGCCAGTCGCGGCAGGCTGGCGGCGATGTTGCATGAGGCATCCATGCGCCCATTGTCGCCGCTGGCGACGCTTGCGTCAGCGCCCGCGGCGTGCAGAATGCCGCACCCCTCCCGCTGGCATGTCGCCGATGCATCCCTGCCTCACCTGCGGCGCCTGCTGCGCGCACTATCGCGTCAGCCTGCACTGGTCCGAAGCCGAGCCCTCGCTGGGCGGAACCACGCCGGTGCGGTTCACCGAACCCTGCGGCCCCCACCTGCTGGCCATGCGCGGCACCTGGCAGGCCAAGCCGCATTGCGTGGCCCTGATCGGCGCGGTCGGCAAGGCCGGTGGCTGCTCGATCTATGCGCAGCGTCCTTCGCCGTGCCGGGAACTGAAGGCGGCCTGGGAAGACGGTTCGCCCAGCGCGCAATGCGAGCGGGCGCGGCTGGCCCATGGGTTGCCAGCACTGGGACCGCAGGATTGGCCGTTGGCCAAGCCCGTGGCTGCGTAGCTCCGGGCTCGCGCGGGGTGCTTGCCTCTATGCGGAAAAGCGTCCGCGCAGGCCCCGATCCGCGAGCCCGGGTCAGGCCAGCGGATTGCGCTCCAGGAAGGCGCGGATCGCCGGCACCAGTTCGGCCTGCCTGTCTTCCAGCACGTAGTGCCCGGCATCGTCGAAGGCATTGACTTCGGCATTGGGCAGCGCGCGGGTGAAGCCGGCCAGGAAATGCCGGTCGAAGACGAAATCCTTCAGGCCCCAGCCGATGAAGGCCGGGCGGTCGGCGAACTGCGGCAGCTTCTGTCCGGCCGCTTCCACCAGCGCCCAGGCCTTGTCGCCGGGATGCAGCGGGATGTCCTGCATGAAGCGCACGGTGCTGATGCGATGGGCCCAGCTGTCGTAGGGCGATACATAAGCCCGGCGCACGTCGGCCTGCATCTTCTTCTCCACGCCCAGGTGTGAAGCGCCGCCGGAGAAGGCGTTGAAGGCGCGGATGACGAAGGCGCCGATCTTCCAGTCGCGACCCAGCGACAGCTGCCAGGGCATCTTCTTCGCACTGGGCAACGGGAACGCGGCGGTGTTGGTGATCACCAGGCGCCTGACCTGCGCGGCGTGGCTCAGCGCCCAGCCGAATCCGATCATGCCGCCCCAGTCATGCACGGCCAGGGTCAATGGACCGTTGATGCCCAGGTGCTTGAGCAGCGCGGCCACGTCGTCGACCCGCGATTGCAGGGTGTAGTCGTAGGCGCTGTCATCGGGCTTGTCCGACAGGCCCATGCCGATGTGGTCGGGCACGATGCAACGGTACCTGTCGGAAAGCCCGGAGACCAGGTTGCGCCAGTAATAGCTCCACGACGGATTGCCGTGCAGCATCAGCACCACTTCGCCATCGGCCGGGCCTTC
>SEHC01000544.1 GCA_004173415.1 Lysobacteraceae bacterium | reverse complement strand
ATCGCCCACGCGGCGGTGCGGATCAATCCGGACGTGGACGCGGGCACCCACCAGAAGATCTCCACCGGCAAGTCCGAGAACAAGTTCGGCGTCGACCTGTACCAGGCCAGGCGCTGGTTCGCGCGCAGCCTGGAGCTGGACCACGTGCGCTTGGACGGCCTGCACGTGCACATCGGCTCCCAGATCCTGGACCTGGAGCCATTCCGCCAGGCCCTGGCCCGGGTGGCCGGCTTCTGGCACGAGTTGTCCGAAGCCGGGCACCAGCTCGCCAGCATCGATGTCGGCGGTGGCCTGGGCGTGGTCTACCGCGGCGGCCACGACCATCCCGTGGCGGCCGCCGAGTACGTGGCCGTGGTGCGCGAAGCGCTGGCCGGCTTCGGAGGACGCATCGTGCTGGAACCGGGGCGTTACCTGGTGGCCGAAGCCGGGATCCTGATGACCCGCGTGATCAGGACCAAGCAAGGCATCGACCGCGAGTTCCTGATCGTGGACGCGGCCATGAACGACCTGCTGCGCCCCAGCCTGTACGAGGCCTGGCACGACATCGGCCGGGTCGAATCGGAGGCCGGGGAGAACGCGACGCGTCCCGCCGCGCGCTACGACATCGTTGGGCCGGTCTGCGAAAGCAGCGACACCTTCGCCAGCGACCGGGAATTGCCCAGGTGTGTGGCCGGCGACCTGCTGGTGATCCGCGGCACCGGCGCTTATGGTTCGTCGATGGGCTCCACCTACAATTCGCGGCCGCTCGCTGCCGAGGTGCTCGTCGATGCGGGCCGGCTGGCCGTGGTGCGTCGCAGGCAGTCGTTCGAAGAGATGGTCGCCGGCGAACAGGCCGCTACCGACTGGATCACGCCATGAGCCGGATCACAGGCAGTCGGCGTGCATTGTTGCTTGGATGCCTGCTGCTGGCGGGTACGGCGCCCGCGCTGGCCGCCACACCGGCGGCTGAAGACCAAGCCGAGGCCGTCTCGCTGGACGCGATCGTGGACGAGGCAGTGGCCCGGTATCACCTGCCTGGCATTGCGGTCGGCGTGATCGAAGGCGGCAAGGTCGTGCGCGTGGTCACTCGCGGTGAGACGCAGGCCGGCTCCGGCCGGCCCATCACCTCCCGCAGCCTGTTCAAGATCGCCTCCAACAGCAAGGCCATGACCGCCAGCGTGCTGGCGCGGCTGGTGGATGCAGGCAAGCTGCGCTGGGAAGACCCGGTCGCCAGGCACCTTCCGGGCTTCCGCATGCAGGATCCCTGGGTCAGCCGCGAGATGCAGGTGAAGGACCTGCTGGTGCACAACAGCGGGCTGCCCGAAGGCGGCGGCGACCTGATGCTGTGGCCCGAGCCCAACCATTTCACCCGCGCCGACATCATCGCCGGGCTGGCCCACATCAAGCCTGCCTACAGCTTCCGTTCCGGTTACGCCTACGACAACCTGCTGTACGTGGTCGCGGGCGAAGTGGCGGCCGCGGCAGGCGGCGTCCCCTACGAGGTCCTGGTGGAACGCGAGATCTTCCAGCCACTGGGGCTGCAGCGCTGCCGGGT
>SEHC01000543.1 GCA_004173415.1 Lysobacteraceae bacterium | reverse complement strand
GCGACATCGGCGGTGCTTGCATGGCCCAGCGCCTGTTCCAGTGCGGCCACGTCCCGCGCGCCGCCCTGGGCCACCTGCCCGCGCAAGCCGGCGGCAATGTCCAGGCCCATCGCCTCGATGTCCACCGCTTCCAGCATCGACTGCTGGAAGGCGGCCACCTTGCCCAGCTCGATGCTGCGCTGTTCGGCCACTGCCCGCTGTTCGCGGGCCTGGACCAGGCCGTACAGCGACAGGCCCAGGCCGCCGAGCAGCGCCCCAGCCGCGACCACGCCCGCGGCCAGCGCACCGCGATGGCGCAGGGCGAACTTGCGCCACGCATAGCCGCGGCTGGCCGGAACCGCCAGCACCGGACGGCCGTCCAGGAACCGCTGCAGGTCGGCGGCCAGCTCGGAGGCCGAGGCATAGCGGTCGCCGCGCTCGCGCTGCATCGCCTTGAGCACGATCCAGTCCAGTTCGCCGCGCAGCAGCCTGCGAAGGCGTGGCACGCTGATCCCCAGCGGCGCGACCAGCTCACCGGCCTGCGCTTCTGACAGGGTCGCCAGTTGTTCGGACGGCCGCCGCAGTGTCCCGGCCGACGGCGCGACCGCGGTTTCGTGGCTGGCGGACGGACGCACCCCGGCCAACAGCTCGTACAGCACCACGCCCAGCGAATACACGTCGCTGCGCGTGTCGATCGAGGCGGAATCGGGCCCGGCCTGCTCCGGACTCATGTAATCGGGGGTGCCGGCACGTTCGGCGGCGGCCCCCAGCGCCCGCGAGGAGGCGGTGGCGATGCCGAAGTCGATGACCTTGGGCACCGGCCTGCCATCGACCTGGTCGACCAGCAGGTTGCCCGGCTTCAGGTCGCGATGGATCACGCCCTTCTGGTGGGCATGCTGCACCGCCTGGCAGATCATGATGAAGAGGCCGATCCGCTGGCGCAGCGGCACGGCGTGCTGCTGGCAATAGAGGGTGACCGGGGTCCCGTCGATGAACTCCATGACGAAATACGGGAAGCCCTTCGCGGTGGCGCCCGCGTCGTAGACCTGGGCGATGCCGGGATGGCGCATCTGCGCCAGCACTTGCTGCTCCACTTCGAAATACGCCAGGTGGCGCGCATCCAGCCGCTGTCCGCGCAACAGCTTGAGGGCGACGGTGCGGCGCACCGGCTCCAGTTGCTCGGCCCGGTAGACTTCGCCCATGCCACCGCGGCCTAGCAACGCGTCGATCCGGTAGCGCCCGACCAGCAAGCCGGGCGCAAGCACGCCGTCCTCCCCGGCCGCGTCCTGCGGCGAAGACGCCGGGATGGCCTCGGTAGGATCGAGGTCGTCGGATGTAGCGTTCGGATGCATGCCATCCCCCCTGGCGACTGCGTCCCCATTTTAGCCGATGCGGCGGTGCTCCGAGGGCCATCGGCTACACTTCGTCGTCCCGCTCCCCTTGCCCGGCGCATGTCCCCCGACGAAGAAAACCCGGCCACCACGCAGCGCACCCTGCTCAGCAGCGGGCCGCATCGCGGCTCGCCGCGCAGCGCCTGCGTGGTGGTGATCCATGG
>SEHC01000090.1 GCA_004173415.1 Lysobacteraceae bacterium | reverse complement strand
TGGCGCAGCAGGTAGCGGTCGTACAGCGTGCGCAGGCCGAAGTAGTCGAAACGCCGGTCCAGGGACGCATCCAGGGCATCGTTCAACTTGCGTGCGTTGGCCTGCACGAAGCCGAGCAGGCGGTCGTTGATCAGGCCGACCTCGTGGCCGCGCAGGACCGACTGCGAGAAGGCGTGGATTTCCTGGCCGGTGACTTCCTTGCCGATGGTGTCGGCCAGCAGGCGCGCGGCCAGCCGGCTGTACTCGGGTTCCTCGGCGGTCAGCAGCGCGGCGGTGCGGATCGAGAGTTCATCCAGCTCGCGCGTGGTGGCGCCGTCGTACAGGCCGCTGATGGTGCGCGTGGCCACGCGCATCGGGTCGATGGCGTGCAGGCCGCGGCCCGTCCCTCGCAGGCAGCGCAGGCCTTGTGCAATCGCAGGATGGGAAGACGGCGTCGCAGGCATCGCGACAGCCGTCGCCATGCAGAGCGTCACCAGCCTTTCTCCCCCCGGAGAAGCCACGGCCGGCACCGCGCGGTGTGCTTCGCGCGGCTGTCGGCAGGTCTTCGGACTCGTGGACTTGAAGTGAGGAACGAGTAGTGAGAAACGAGGAAAGAGTGAAAGCGCGGCCGTGCCTGCTTTTTACTCGTTCCTCACTACTCGTTCCTCGTTCCTGCTTCTCCTAGCCCGCCGCTTCCCAAGGCCTGTGCCTCAGTGCAATGACGGGTTCGTTTCCACATACCGCTGCGGGGCAGTGCCGGATTCGAACCGGCTTCCCTTTTCATCCGGAGGCACGAGCCGCCGGAACCGACGGCCACAAGATAGTGGGCCTGCCAAAGACCGTCAACACAAAATATGGTGGCTTGTTCCTTGTGCCGCTCCATCACGGAAGGACGCGCCAACCCTTGCCAGCGACTAGAATCGGGACAGGCGAACGGCCTCGATCAAAGGATTCCGGTGACGACCACACGCTGCATCCGCCTGCGCACGCCGCAGGATCCGGCGCTGGCCCGCGGCATGGAGGGCCTGCAGCGCGAGCTAGGCCTGCCTGCGCAGTTTCCGCCGGAAGTCGAACAGGCCGCCATTGTTGCCGCCGCCAATCCGCGCTTGCCGGACGAGGACCGCACCGACATCGAATTCGTCACCATCGATCCGCCCGATGCGATGGACCTGGACCAGGCGATGTTCGTCGAGCGCAACGGCGACGGTTATCGCGTGCATTACGCAATCGCCGATGTCGCCGCGTTCGTCAGCGCCGGCGATGCGATCGACCTCGAAGCCCATCGCCGGGGTGAAACCCTGTATGGCGCCGACGCCAAGATCCCGCTGCATCCCAAGGCCTTGTCCGAAAACGCGGCCTCGTTGTTGCCGGAACAGGTGCGGCCGGCGCTGTTGTGGACCATCGAACTCGACGCCAGCGGCGAAGGCATCGCGGTCGACGTGCATCGCGCGCGGATCAGGAGCCGGGCCAAGCTCGACTATGCCGGGGTGCAGCAACAGATCGACAGCGGCAAGGCCGGCCCGATGTGGGCGGTGTTGCGCGAGATCGGAGAGTTGCGCAAGCAGCGCGAGCAAAAGCGCGGCGGGGTCAGCCTGCCGCTGCCGGAACAGGAGGTCCGCGTCGAGGACGGGCACTGGACGCTGGAATTCCGCGCCCGCCATCCGGTCGAGGACTGGAACGAACAGATTTCCCTGCTGACCGGGATGGCCGCCGCGCACCTGATGGTTTCCCACGGCGTCGGCCTGCTGCGCACCCTGCCCGAAGCCGATCCGCGCGCGCTGGCGCGCCTGCGGCGCACGGCGCGGGCGCTCGGCGTCGACTGGCCCCCATCGCGCGACTATCCGGATTTCATCCGTTCGCTGGATCCGGCCAATCCGCGCGACGTGGCGATGATGACCGCCTGCACCACGGTGCTGCGCGGCGCCGGCTACGTCGCCTTCGATGGCGCCGTGCCGGAAGACTCGCGTCATTCCGCCCTTGCCGCGCAATACACCCACGTCACCGCGCCGTTGCGGCGGCTGGTGGACCGTTACACCGGCGAGACCTGCCTTGCCCTGTGCGCGGGCACGCCGGTGCCGCAGTGGGTGCTGGACGCGCTGCCGGGACTGCCGGCCACGATGCAGGAGTCGGCGCGTCGCGCCAGCCGCTACGAGAACGCGGTCCTCGACCTGGCCGAAGCGGCGGCGCTGGCATCGCGGGTGGGCGAGGTCTTCGAGGGCGCGATCGTGGAGATCGAGCAGAAGGATCCGCGGCAGGGCGAAGTGATGCTCCGCGAGCCGGCGATCCTGGCCCGGGTCGAAGCCGCCGCCGCGTTGCCGCTGGGCGAACAGGTCAAGGTTCGGCTGGTGGAAGCGGATCCGGCCACGCGCAGGATCCGGTTCGTGCTTGCGGACTAATTGCAGAAAAGGGATTGCCCTCGCGATGGGGTCGGTCCAGATCCGGTCCGATCCGGATTTTCCTTTGTAGGTCCGAGCTTGCTCGGATGCTGTTGGCGTAAATCAAAAGCATCCGAGCAAGCTCGGACCTACAAGGCAGAACAGGAGCATCGCGGGCAAGGCCCGCTCCTACGCTCCGAAGAAAGTCCCTCGGGGGACAGGATCAGGCCTTGTGCTGCGAGGCCAGGTACTCCGCGCTCTGCATCTCGATCAGGCGCGAGGCGGTGCGCTCGAAGGCGCCCTGCAAACGCGTTCCCGAATACAGGCCGGTCGGCAGGGTGGCGGCGGTGCAGACCAGGTTGACGTGGCGGTCGTACAGCTCGTCGACCAGGTTGACGAAGCGGCGCGCGGCGTCCTCGTTGTCTCGGCCGAAGGCGGGGATCCCGCCCAGCAGCACGGTGTTGAATTCGCGCGCGACCTCGATGTAGTCGCTGGTCCCGCGCGGACCTTCGCACAGGGCGGTGAAGTCGAACCAGACGATGCCCTTGCCGCGTGCGCGCACCGGGATGCGGCGCGATTCGATCTCGATGTTGCCGCGCTTCTCCGCCCGCCCGCTCAACTCGTGCCAGCGCTCGCCCAGCCAGGCATCGGATTGCCCATCGAGCGGCGTGCGGTACACCGGCGACCGGGTCAGCGCGCGCAGGCGGTAGTCTTCCTGGCCTTCGGCATGCAGCACCGCGCAATGCGCCTGCAACAGCTTGATGGCGGGAAGGAAACTCTCGCGCTGCAAGCCGTCCTTGTAGAGGTGCTCGGGCGCGGTGTTGGAGGTGGTCACCAGGGTCACGCCTTCGGCGAACAGCTTCTCCAGCAGCCGGCCCAGGAGCATGGCGTCACCGATGTCGGTGACGAAGAACTCGTCCAGGACCAGGATCCGCAGTTCGTCGCGCCATTCCCCGGCGATCCTGGCCAGCGGATCGCTCTGCCCGGCGTGCTCGCGCAGGCGCTCGTGCACGCCACGCATGAAGCGGTGGAAATGGGTCCGGTATTTCTGCTGGATCGGCAGGCTGTCGTAAAACAGGTCGACCAGGAAGGTCTTGCCGCGGCCGACCCCGCCCCAGAAGTACAGGCCGCGCACCGGCTCGGGTTTCTTCCAGAACGACAGCCTGCCGCGCCAGCCGCCCTCGCCCGGATCGGCCAGCGCCGCATGGATGCGGTCCAGTTCGCGCAAGGCCGCATGCTGGGCCGGATCATCGCGCCAGTCGCCGCGCGCCGCGCCGTGGGCGTAGGCCTGCGACGGCAGCAGCCCCTCGCTGGCCTGGTTCACGCAGCGGGCAGCCAAGGCCGGACCGCGTGCTGCAGCGCGCCGCGCAGGTCGATCAGCTTGCGATGGAAGAAGTGGCTGGTGCCGGGCATGCGCACCAGCTCGGGCTTGCGCTTGAGCGTGTCGATCCAGTCGTACACCGCCTGCGGCTCGACGATCTCGTCCTCGTCGCCCTGGATCACCAGCCACGGGCAGCCGGGGATGACCAGGCTGGCGAAGTCCCAGCGGCCGGCCGGCGGGGCGATCGAGATCAGCGCATCCGGCTGCACCTGCCCGGCGGCGCGCAGGGAAACGTAGGCGCCGAAACTGAAGCCGGCCAGCCACAGCGCATCGCCGGGGCGCTGGGCGCGGACCCAGTCGACCACCGCGAGCAGGTCCTGGCGTTCGCCGTTGCCGTGGTCGAAGCTGCCCTGGGAATGGCCGACGCCGCGGAAATTGAAGCGCACCGTAGCCGCACCCAGCTCGCGCAGGCTGCGCGCGGCCATGGTCACCACCTTGTTGTTGAGGCTGCCGCCTTCGGTGGACAGGGGATGGCAGAGGATCACGGTCAGGGGCAGGCCGGTACCGGGATCGGCCGGATCCACAGCCATCTCCAGGCTGCCTGCGGGACCATCCAGGGCCAGGCTGGCCGCGGCATTCGGGAACGGGGGCGCTGTCATGCGCAGATGATAACGCCGCCCGGCGCGCTGCCCCTGCGTTGCGGGCCCATGGCCGGGCTCAGTCGCTGTGCAGTTCGGCGACGAAATCGTAGGCGTCGCCGCGATAGAACGAGCGCGTCGATTCGACCACCCGGCCGTCGGCCAGGAAGGCGCGGCGTTCTATCAGCAGGCCCGGGCTGCCTTCGGGCAGCTGCAGCAGGCGCGCGGTTTCCGCATCCAGGGCCACCGCGCGCAGGTGCTGCAGGGCGCGGACCGGACGGTTGCCATACGGTTGCAGGGCCTCGTACAGCGAATCGACCACGCGCATGGGGTCGGGCAACAGCGCATGCGGGACCAGGGTGCGTTCCACCGCCAGCGGCGAATCGCCGCCGTAGCGCAGCCGGTGGATGCGCACCACGCCGCTGCCGGGGGACAGGTTCAGGGCCATCGCTTCATCGGGCGTGACTTCGCCCACGCTGCGGTCGAAGAACTCCGAACGCGGGTTGAGCCCGCGCTCGCGCAGGTCGTCGGTGAAACTGGTCAGGCGCGAGAACGAGCGCTGGATGCGTTCGGCCACGAAACTGCCGGCGCCGTGGCGTTGGACCAGCAGGCCCGACTCGACCAGTCCGGCCAGGGCCCGGCGCACGGTGACCCGCGACAGCGCCAGTTGCTGGCACAGGTCGCGTTCGCTGGGCAGGGCCTGGCCCGGTTGCAGCACGCCGCTGTCGATCAGGTTGTGCACGGCCCGGCGCAGGCGCACGTAGGCCAGGGTGCGGGTGGTGTCGGCGCCGGCCAGGCGGTGGTATTCGAGGGACAGGAGCGAGGACATGATGGAAAAGTACCAGTGGAATACCAATGGCGCAATGGCCCCCCGCGTCCGTATGCGGCCCATGGCGCTGGATGGCAGGCATGGTATTTCGGTGGTATTTTCCGTGCTTCCCCTGCTGCTGTGCCGAGAGACCTGACGTGACCGCCAAGACCGTCCCCGTCGCCACCTTCGACCTCGTGATTTTCGGCGGTACCGGCGACCTGGCACTGCGCAAGCTGCTCCCGGGCCTGTTCCGCCGCTATGCGGACGGCCAGATTCCCGAAGACAGCCGGATCATCGGCGTGGCCCGCGACAGCCTGTCCGATGACGATTACCGGGCCCGGGTCAGCCAGGCGCTGGCCCCGGTGGTCGAAAGCGAACCCGGGCTGCAGCCGCGGCTGGCGCCGTTCCTGCTCAGGCTGGGTTACCACGCCCTGGATGCGACCCGCGACGAGGGCTGGCAGGCCTTCGCCGACGAACTGCAGGCGCAGGGCGAACGCATCCGCGTGTTCTACCTGTCCACCAGTCCGGGCCTGTTCGTGGACCTGTGCACCCGGCTCAAGGCCCACGGCCTCAATGGCGGCCAGTCGCGGGTGGTGATCGAGAAGCCGATCGGCAAGGACTCGGGCAGCGCGGCGCGGATCAACGACGCGGTGGGCAGCGTGTTCTCGGAAGGCCAGACCTTCCGCATCGACCACTACCTGGGCAAGGAGACGGTGCAGAACCTGATGGCGCTGCGCTTCGCCAACATCCTGTTCGAGCCGTTGTGGAACTCCAACTACATCGACCACGTGCAGATCACGGTGGCCGAAACCGTCGGCCTGGAGAAGCGCGCCGGCTACTACGACACCTCCGGCGCGCTGCGCGACATGGTCCAGAACCACCTGCTGCAGCTGCTGTGCATGGTGGCGATGGAATCGCCGGCGGCGATGGAGGCCGATGCGGTCCGCGACGAGAAACTGAAGGTGCTGCGTTCGCTGCGCCCGATCGATGCCGGGGACGCCTCGCAACTGACCGTGCGCGGCCAGTACCGGGCCGGGGCCAGCAACGGCGGCGCGGTGCCCGGCTACCTGGACGAACTCTCCCGGCTCGAGCCGGGCCGCACCGAGTCGCGCACCGAGACCTTCGTTGCGCTGAAGGCCGAGGTCGACAACTGGCGCTGGGCCGGGGTGCCGTTCTACCTGCGCACCGGCAAGCGCCTGGCCGAGCGCGTGTCCGAGATCGTGATCGCGTTCCGGCCGGTGCCGCATTCGATCTTCGAACACGGCGCCGGGCCGGTGGTGGCCAACAAGCTGGTGCTGCGGCTGCAGCCGGACGAGGGCGTGAAGCTGTGGCTGATGATCAAGGACCCCGGCCCCGGCGGCCTGCGCCTGCAGCACGTGCCGCTGGACATGAGCTTCGCCGAGGCCTTCGGCGTGCACCAGCCGGAAGCCTACGAGCGGCTGCTGATGGACGTGGTCCGCGGCAACCCGACCCTGTTCATGCGCCGCGACGAAGTCGAGGCGGCGTGGAAGTGGATCGACCCGATCCTGGCGGCCTGGGAAACCCTGCGCGAGTCTCCGAAGCCGTACACCGCCGGCTCCTGGGGCCCCGGCGCGGCGGTCGCGCTGATCGAGCGCGACGGGCGCACCTGGCACGAAGAAGCGGGCTGAGCCGGCCAATGGACGCCGCCGACCTGTCCCCGCGGATCCGCATGCACGCGTTCGCCGACGGCGCAGCGCTGGCCCGCGCGCTGGCCGCCGCGGTAGCCGCCGACCTGGCCGCGGCCCTGGCCGCCGGCCGCCTCGCCAGCCTGGCCGTCTCCGGCGGCAACACCCCCAGGGCCTTCCTCCAGGCCCTGGCCACGCAGGCGCTGGACTGGCCGCGGGTGGTGGTGACCCTGGTCGACGAGCGCTGGGTGCCCGAATCCAGCGCGCGTTCCAATGCCGCCCTGGTCCGCCAGCACCTGCTGCAGGGGCCGGCGGCGGCGGCCCGGTTCGTCCCCCTGTACCGGCCGGCCGCACGCCCGGAGGATGCGGTCGGCGAAGTCGAGAACGACTTGCGCGCGCTGCCGCGGCCCTTGGATGTGGTGGTCCTGGGCATGGGCGGCGACGGCCATACCGCTTCGTTCTTCGCCGGCGGCGACCACCTGGGCCAGGCCCTGGACCCGGCCGCCACGGCCCTGGTCCTGCCGATGCGCGCGCCGGCCGCCGGCGAGGCGCGGATCACCCTGAGCCTGCCGCCGATCGCCTCGGCGCGCCATCCCTACCTGCATGTGGAGGGCGCGGAGAAGCTGCGCGTGCTGGCCGCAGCGGTCGCCGGCACCGGCGCAGGCCGCGCCTATCCGATCCGCCGGGTGCTCGAACAGACGCAGGCGCCGATGCAGGTGTTCTGCACCGCATGAGTCGCCCGCTCAGGCCGCAAGGCGCAGGCGTGGCTGGGGGAAATGCACGTGGCGGCGGCCGGGAGCGTTACCGGGAACGGTCGCCCTGTCTATAATGGCCGCCTGCCTGCGGGGTTTCCATGCGGGTGCGATCGGGACGCGGCCCTCGCGGCGGTCTCCCGGACCCAAGTTTTCGTAGCC
>SEHC01000542.1 GCA_004173415.1 Lysobacteraceae bacterium | reverse complement strand
CGGCCCAGGATTCCGGGCATGGCCTGGCGGCAGCTGCGACGCGACGCGGCCGCGGGCGACATCCGCATCCTGTTCGCCGCACTGGTGCTGGCGGTGGTCGCAGTGACCTCGGTCGGCTTCGTCACCGATCGGGCCGAGCGTGCCCTGGCGCTGCAGGCCAACCGCCTGCTTGGCGGCGACGTGGTGATCCGTGGCGATGCGCCGATCAGCGGGAAACTGCGCGAGGCGGCCGGCGCCACCGGCCTGCGCCATGCCGATACGGTCGGCCTGGACAGCATGATCCGCGCGGGCGAGGAGCTGCGCCTGGGCGATCTGCGCGCGCTGGGCGAGGGATACCCGCTGCGCGGCAACTTCCGCCTGGTCGACGGACCGGGGGCGGGCGAACGCGACGCGGCCGGAATACCCGCGCCGGGAACGCTGTGGATGAGCCAGTCCGGCGCCGAAACCCTGGACGCCAAAGTCGGCGACCAGATCGGGCTGGGTGATTCGACCCTGCGCCTGGCGGCGCTGGTGGTGCAGGAGCCGGATGCCTCGATCGACTATTTCAATGTCGCCCCGAAGGTGTTCTTCAACCTGGCCGACCTGCCGGCGACCGGGCTGGTGCAGGAAGGCAGCCGCCTGGGCTACCGCCTGGTGGTGGCCGGCGAAGCGCCGGCGGTGGAAGAATTCAGCGCGCTGGCGCGCCAGGCGCTGGGCCGCGGCCAGCGCATGGAGACGATCCGCGATGCGCGCCCCGAGGTCCGGTCGGCGCTGGACCGCGCTGGCCGTTTCCTCGGCCTGGCCGCCCTGGTTTCCGTGGTGCTGGCGGCCGTGGCCGTGGCCATGGCCGCGCGCCGCCACAGCGAGCGCCACCTGTCCGGCACGGCGGTGATGCGTTGCCTGGGCGCCAGCCAGCGCACCCTGGTCGGCGTGCACGTGGGTGAACTGGTGCTGCTGGGATTGATCGCCTGCACCCTGGGCGTGCTGGTTTCCTTCGGTCTGCAATGGGCGGTCGGCAGCTGGCTGGCCGCGGAAATGAAGATCGCCATTCCACCGGCCGGACTGATGCCCGCGCTGCAGGGCTATGGCGTGGGCATGGTGGTATTGCTGGCGTTTGGCGCGCCGCCGGTGCTGGCATTGCGGCGCGTGCCCGCGTTGCGCGTGCTGCGCCGCGACCTCGACCCGACCGAACCCAGCGCCTGGCTGGTGGCGTTGGCGGGGTTCGCCGGCCTTGCCGGCCTGCTTTGGTGGAAAGCCGGTTCGGCCACGCTGGGCACCGCCATGCTGCTGGGCATCGCCGGCACCCTGGCGATCCTGGCGCTGCTGGCCTGGCTGATGATCCTGCTGGTACGGCGCTTGCGTTCGCGCCTGCGTGGCAGCCTGCGCTACGGCCTGGCCAACGTCAGCCGCCGCGCCGGCACCAGCGTGGCCCAGGTGTCCGCCCTGGGCCTGGGCCTGATGGCGCTGCTGCTGCTGACCTTCGTGCGCACCGACCTGCTCGATCGCTGGCAGTTGTCGCTGGCCGCCGATGCGCCGAACCGCTTCATCATCAACGTGCA
>SEHC01000541.1 GCA_004173415.1 Lysobacteraceae bacterium | reverse complement strand
ACCCAGGCCAGGTTCCATGCCTTGAGCGGCAACCTGCCGCCGCGGCGCTCGCCGTGGCAGGCGCCGGCGCTGGCCGATGATCCCCACGCCAAGGCATTCCGTGAGCAGCTCGAACGCGCCGTTTCCACGCCGAAGGTGCCTGAATGGGAACGCATCGCCCAGGAGATGCGGGTGGTAGGCGAGGAGGTCGCCCATGGGCGCATGGGCGTGGATGATGCGGCCGCCGAACTGGACCGTCGCGCCGACCGTTTCCTGGAAAAGCGCCGCTGGATGCTGGACCAGGCGGCGAAGGCGGGCGCGCCATGAAACCCTCGGCCGCCGGCTGGATGTTCGCCGCCCCGGCGCTGATCGTGATCGCGCTGTTCTTCGGCCTGCCGGTGATCGCCGCACTGGCCCTGAGCCTGACCGATTTCGACATCTACGCGCTGGCCGACCCCGGCAACCTGCGCTTCGTCGGCTTCGACAACTACGCCGGCCTGCTGCGCAACCCGCTGTTCTGGAAAACCCTGGGCAACACCCTGTACTTCGTCGTCGTCGGCGTGCCCCTGTCGGTGGCCATGTCGCTGGGTGCGGCGCTGCTGCTGCACTCGCGGCTCGGCAGGTTCAAGCCCTTTTTCCGCACCGCGTTCTTCGCCCCGGTGGTGACCACGGTGGTGGCGGTGGCGGTGATCTGGCGCTACGTGTTCCATACCCGCTACGGTCTGGTGAACTGGGGCCTGTCCGCGCTGGGCATCGATCCGGTCGACTGGCTCGGCGACCCGCACTGGGCCATGCCGACCATCATCCTGTTCGCGGTGTGGAAGAACTTCGGCTACAACATGATCATCTTCCTGGCCGGCCTGCAGAGCATCCCCGAAGACCTGTACGAGGCCGCGCGCATCGACGGCGCGGGTCGATGGAGGCAGTTCCGCCACGTGACCTTGCCGATGCTCGGCCCGGTGCTGCTGCTGGTCGGGATACTGACCATGGCCGGCTATTTCCAGCTGTTCGCCGAGCCCTACGTGATGACCCAGGGCGGGCCGCTGGACAGTACCAAGAGCGTGCTCTACCTGATGTACGAAGAGGGCTTCAAGTGGTGGAACCTGGGCAATGCGTCGGCGGTCGCGTTCCTGTTGTTCCTGTTGATGGTGGCCACCACCAGCGGGCTGCTGTGGCTTGCGCGCAGGAAGGGCGTGGAATGAGCGGCTCTCTCGCAAAGTCATTGCAGCTGGCGCAGACCTTGCGGCAGAGGCTTCAGTCCCGACGGAATGGCGGCAGAGGCATCGGCGCTGGAGTCCGTCCCGCAAGAGCCATCTCGGGATGGAGGGACAGGCAATGAGACGCGCGCTGCTGCCTTCATTGGCCGTCAACGGCCTTCTGGTGCTGCTTGCGGTGGCCAGCCTGGCGCCGTTGCTGTGGATGCTGTCGGTGTCGTTCATGCAAACCGGCGAGGCCGGGCATTTCCCGCCGCCGCTGCTGCCTTCCAGCGCCACCCTGCACAACTACCGCGAGCTGTTCCTGCGCGCCGGCATGGGCCGCTTCCTGTTCAACAGCCTGCTCATCTC
>SEHC01000540.1 GCA_004173415.1 Lysobacteraceae bacterium | reverse complement strand
CGGCACCTCGCCGGCATGCTGTTCGACCAGCAGGCGGCAGGTCGCGATCACGTTGCGGGTCTTGGCATTGAACAGGCCGATCGTGGCCAGGTACGGCTTGAGGCCTTCCTCGCCCAGGGAGAGGATCGCGGCCGGCGTGTTGGCGATGGGATACAGGCGGCGGGTGGCCTTGTTCACCCCCACGTCGGTCGCCTGCGCGGACAGGATCACCGCAACCAGCAGTTCGAACGGGGTGGTGAACGCCAGTTCGGTGGTCGGCCGGGGATTGAGTTCGGCCAGGCGCGAGAACAGCTCGTGGATTTCTTCGGCCCCGAGCCGGTTGCCGCGTTTGCCGGCGCTCATGGCCGCCCGCGGTCGGCGGCTTTGGCCTTGGCCCGGGCCAGCGCCGCGGCCGCGGCGGGTGGCAGCCCGGGACTGGCTTGCACGCTGGCGGTGTCGCGACGGGCGAGGCGTTCGGCGGCGCGTCGGGCAAGGCGCTCGTTTCGCGCACGGTAGCGGTCGCGCGCGGCCCACGCCGCCGCCAGGCTGCGCTGGGCCTTGATCACGCGCGTCGCCGCCTCGGGGTCGCAGCCGGGGCAGGGCAGGCACTGCATGAGTCCCGCGTCCAGCGCGGCATCGACGTCGTTGACCCGCAGCAAGGCATCCAGCTGCAGTACCCGTGCGCAGGCGTGGGCTGGGGCCGTGTCACTGGCGGGGCGGCTTCCCATTCACTGGCCGCGGAAGGCCGGCTTGCGGCGTTCGAGGAAGGCGCTGGTGCCTTCGCGCATGTCGTCGGTGGAGAACATCAGGCCGAACTGCGCGCTTTCGTACTGGAGTCCTTCCTCGATGGCGCACTCGCCGCCGATGCCGATCGACTCCATGATCCCGCGCAGTGCCAGCGGCGCGGCCTGGGCCAGGCCGGCGGCGATCTTCAGGGTCTCGGCCTCAAGCTCGGCCGCGGCAACGACCCGGTTGACGATGCCCAGTTGCAAGGCGCGCGCTGCATCCACCGGTGCGCCCAGCAGGCACATCTCCAGGGCCGCCGCCCGGCCGGCCAGGCGCAGGAGTCGCTGGGTTCCGCCGAACCCCGGGATCAGGCCCAAGTTGATCTCGGGTTGCCCGAGCCTTGCGCTATCGGCGGCGACGCGCAGGTGGCAGGCCATCGCCAGCTCCAGGCCGCCGCCCAGTGCGAATCCATTCACCATTGCGATGACCGGCTTGGGCAGGGTTTCGATACGCCGCATGAGGCGCTGCCCACGCAGCGAGAAATCGCGCCCTTCGGTGGGCCGCAGCGAGGCCATTTCGGCGATGTCGGCACCGGCCACGAAGGCCTTGGGGCCGGCGCCGGAAAGCACGACCACCCGGGTGGCGGGGTCTGCGGCGGCCTGCTCGAAAGCCGCCAGCAGTGCATCCAGTGTCGCTGCATTGAGGGCATTCAGCTTTTCGGGGCGGTTGACGGTGATGCGGCGGATGCCGTCCTGCTCGACGTTGGTGATAGGAGAATCGGTCATGGGAGCCATCTGCAAGGGGAGGATGAAGGGTGGAACTTCCGCCCCGGGCGCCGGTCC
>SEHC01000089.1 GCA_004173415.1 Lysobacteraceae bacterium | reverse complement strand
ACGCGATTCGACGCTCCTGAACGACGCACGTTGGCGCCCGGCGCCCATTCGGGCAACAATTCACCCCGTTAGCCAGGCAATCGCTGGCCACAAGGATGCTCTAGATGCGCCGGATTTCTCGATTTGCATGGGTTGCGGCCTTCACCCTGCTGGTGGCCTCCACGGCCTGGGCGCAGAACCCGCGCACCGAAGGCGATCGCGCTGGCGCCCAGGGCCTCTACCAGGCGGAAGTGCCGGTCAACAGCCAGGGCGACGCCGAGCGCAACGGGGCTTTTGCCCGCGCCCTCGGCGTGGTGCTGGGCAAGATCAGCGGCGACCGCAGCGCGGCCGGCCGGCCTGGCGTGGGGGCCGAGCTCCGCAACGCCAAGAGCTACGTGGAGAGCTACGACTACCGCCAGGACCAGGGCACCTCGCCCAGCGGCGCGCCGACTTTCCGCAGCACCCTGGTCGTGCGCTTCACCCCTTCGGAGGTGGACTCGCTGATGGGCGCGCTGGGCCTGCCGGTGTGGCCACAGCCGCGGCCCAAGCCGGTGGTCTGGCTGGCGATCGACGATGGCAGCGGTCCGCGGCTGCTGAGCCTGCAGCAGAACAATGCGGCGCGACCGTTGCTGAATCGCGCGATCGAGCGCGGCTACAAGCTGGGCCTGCCTGCGGGCAACGCAGCCGAACAGGCGGTGGTCGGTGCGATCTGGCGCCAGGACACCGCCGCGGTGGCCCGGGCCTCGTCGCGCTACAGCCCGCCGATGCAGCTGCTCGGCAAGATGTACCGCGACAAGGCGGGCTGGGTGGCCGACTGGGTGTTCGTGGACAAGGGCAAGACCCTGTCGAAATGGACCAGCAAGAACGCCGACGCGCGCACCACGATGGCGGCGGGCGCGGACGGCGCTGCCGAAGCGCTGATGAGGCGCTATGGCAAGGCCGGCAGCGCGGGACCGGCGGGCAGCTACCGGGTCGTCTTCACCGGCATCGAGAGCGCCGACGATTACCTGCGCCTGTCCTCGACCCTGCAGGGCATGAGCGTGGTGCGCAAGATCACCCCGGTGCGTGCCAGCGGCAGCACCCTGGAAGTGGAGCTGGAACTGTTGAGCGGCTTGTCGGGCTTCAGGCGCATGCTTGGCAGCGACAGTCCGCTGCAGGGCGGCGAGGGCGAACCTCCTGTCTACCACCTCAGGTAATCGGCGCAGATGACTGAAACCCCCGAGTTCGAGATCGCGCGCTTCCTGCGCAGGCTGCAGTGGGCTGCGGTGGGCCTGGGCGCGTTCTGGCTGCTGTGGCTGCTGTCGCCGATCCTGACCCCGTTCGCGGTCGCCGCGCTGCTCGGCTGGCTGGGAGACCCGCTGGTCGATCGGCTGGAGCGGTCCGGGCGGTCGCGCAACGCGGCGGTGATCGTGGTCTTCACCCTGATGGCGCTGCTGCTTGTGCTGGTGCTGCTGATCATGGTGCCGCTGATCGAAGACCAGATCTCCACCCTGATCAGGTCACTGCCTGGTTATCGCCTGTGGTTCACCGACGTCGCCGTGCCCTGGATCGAGAAGCGCAGCGGCATGGAGCTGGCCTCGTGGCTGGACCTGGGGCATCTGTTCGAACTGGTCCGCGCCAACTGGGAACGCGCCGGCGGGGTGGCCACCACGGTGCTTGGCTACGTGTCGCGCTCGGGGTTCGCCCTGATCGGCATGCTGACCAACATCGTGTTGATCCCGGTCATCACCTTCTTCTTCCTGCGCGACTGGGACCTGATCGTCGGCCGGGTGGCCTCGATGGTGCCGCGCGACCATATCGACACCGTGAGCAGGCTGGCGCGCGAATCCAGCGACGTGCTCGGCGGTTTCCTGCGCGGCCAGTTCCTGGTCATGCTGATCCTCGGGGTGATGTACGGCCTGGGCTTGTGGGCGGTGGGCCTGGACCTGGGCATCCTGATCGGCCTGATCGCCGGCCTGCTGACCTTCGTGCCCTACCTGGGTCCGGCCAGCGGCGTGATCCTGGGCGTGCTCGCGGCGCTGATGCAGTACGGCGACTGGAAACACATCGCCGGGGTGCTGGCGGTGTTCGGCATCGGCCAGGTGATCGAGAGCTACTGGCTGACCCCGAAGCTGGTCGGCGACCGCATCGGCCTGCATCCGGTGGCGGTGATCTTCGCGGTGCTGGCGGGCGGGCAGCTGTTCGGCTTCCTGGGCATGTTGCTGGCCCTGCCGATGGCCGCCGTGGTCAACGTGCTGCTTCGCTACGCGCACGAGCGCTACACCGCCAGCCACCTGTATGCCGGCGAACGCCCGACCATCGTGCTCGACAGCTACGTGGACCGCAACGTGATCGTCGAAGCCACTCCCGGCGACGTCGACCCCAAGTGAGCGTGCCGCAACTGCCGCTGGCCTTGCGCTATCCGCCGGACCAGCGCTTGGCCAGCTTCATCGCCGCGCCAGCGGGCCTGGCCGGGCAACTGGACGCGCTTGCCGGAACACCCGGAGCCGACTGGCTGTACCTGGCTGGCCCCATTGGCACCGGCAAGACCCACCTGGCGCTGGGCCTGTGCGCGGCCGCCGAGCAGGCTGGCCGGCGCGCCGCCTACCTGCCGCTGCTCGCGGCCAGGGGCCGGTTGGCCGCGGCGCTGGAGGCGCTGGAAGGCAACGACGTGGTCGCGCTGGATGGACTGGAGTCCATCGCCGGCGACCGCGCCGACGAAGTGGCGCTGTTCGATTTCCACAACCGCGCGCGCAGCGCAGGCCTCAACGTCCTGTACGCGGCGCGCGAGGCCCCCGATGCGCTGGCGCTGGCCTTGCCCGACCTGCGCTCCAGGCTTTCCCAGAACGCCCGGGTGCTGCTGCATCCGCTGGATGACGTATCCCGTGCCCAGATCCTGCGCGACCGGGCGATGCGCCGTGGCCTGGTGCTGGACGAAACCGCGATCGAGTGGATGCTGTCGCGCACCGACCGCAACCTGGGCAGCCTGATGGCGCTGCTGGATCTGCTGGACCGGGAATCGCTGGCCGCGCAGCGCCGGATCACGGTGCCGTTCCTGCGCCAGGTGATGGATTCGCAAGGATGACGCGGGTTGTAATGCGCAGCGCGGCGAGCACCTGACCGGCAAAGAGGCGCCTGCCGCGTCCTACGGACAGCTTTCAGGTGCGGTCGACCACACCACCGGTTCCCAGTAGGCGTTGTCGCGGATGCCCTTGGTGTCCAGCTTTTCCCTGATCAGCCGCGCGCCGATGCGATGGCTGGTACCCGGCTGCACCTCGACCACCAACGACTTGTAGGCGCGGGCGAAGGCGAATTTCTTCATCTTCCTGATCTGCTGCAGCTGCGAGGAGTTGAGGTAGTTCCAGGGAACCAGCTCGCGCACCACCAGCACGCGCTTGCCGGCGGCCACGCGATGCCTGCTGGAGGCCTGCAGCGGCGTGCTGCGTCCCTCGATCTGGGTTATCTCCACATCGAAGATGTCCTGGCTTCGCGGAACCACGCCCTGCTGGTCGCTGACGTAGCCGCATGCTTGCGCGGCGCCGCCAGCGGCGATCATGTCCGCACGTCCGGACAGCAGCAGTTTCCGGCCGTCGCGCATCACCTCCAGGCGCAAGGCGCCGTTGCCTTCCTGCAGCGCCCCGTCCAGGGTGGCCGAAGGCCTGGGCGCATCGTCCAGGCGACGGCCGTTGATCGCGAGCAGCCGGTCGCCGACATGCAGGCCGATGCGATCGGCCGCCGCGTCCGGGGTCACCGCGAGCACGAACAGCCCCTCGGCGCTTGGATTGCGTGAATCGACCACCGCACCCAGCGCATAGCGCGCCTGCCCACCTGCAGTGCCCGCCTGCATGACCGGAATCGCATCGGTCACCGGGCCGGCGGCCGCCTGGGCGGCCTGCAGGAGCGCGGCGGCCACCAGAATGGAGAGGACGGTAATTTGGATACGCATCGGGTTGACTCCAGTTGCAGTTTCGTTGCTTCGGCGCATCGCGCGATTCGGGCGGGAGCGTTTCAAGGACAGGGCTGGGCGACCTCATCCCAGACCACCGGCTCCCAGTACGCATTGTCGCGGATGCTCTGGGTATCGAGCTTGTCGTGGACCAGTCGCGTGCCAAGGCGATAGCTGGTTCCGGGTTGCACATCCAGGATCAGGGCCTTGAGATACGCCGGGGAGGTACGTTGCATCTTGCGGATCTGGGTCGTCTGCGCCGAGTTGAGGCGGGCGCGGTCGATCCGTTCACCGACCACCAGTACGTGCTTGCCGGCTGCCAGCCTGTATTGGTGGCGCTCCATGGGCGGCGGACGACCATCGATCTGGGTGATCTGGGCCTTGAATACGCCGAGGCTGGTCGGGACATTTCCCGCTTCCGTGCTCACGTGGCCGCAGGCAACGTCCTCGGCCCGCATGGCCGAGGCGGGGAATGCGAAGCACAGGCATGCGAGGGAAAGGGAGGCTGCGGACAAGAATCGGAGTGACATGCGCGGATCATCCTTCAGGTTGGATTGCGTTGGGCCGCTGGGCGGGAAGGGCGGCTGCCTGCGAGCAGTTCATTGCGGGCCACCCACATGGGTGCGATCTCGGCATCGCTGGCGCCGCGGTCGTACGCGGCTTGCAGCGCATGGTCGATGGCGCGCAGCTCGGTCAGGACTTCCTCCGCGCTGCGCGGGGCGTGCTGCGAAACGATGGCCGTACCATGCGGTGCTGACGAACCATCGAACAGTGGCGCAAGCACCGGCAGGGCCAGCACGGCTGCCAGGGCCACTGCGGTCGCGCCTAGCCCCAGCCTGCGCCGCCGCGCATGCAGCCTGCGTGCGCCATCGACGCGCTGCCAGAGCGCATCCGGCAGGTCGGGCTCCGGCAGGGCGTGCAGGTGTCGGCGCATGTTGTCGTGGGACTCACTCATCTCGGTTTCCCGTTTTCAGATCCTGGCGCAGTTGTGCGAGCGCGCGCGAGACGATCGACTTGGACCAGCTCTGGCTGCGGCCGAAGCGCGCGCCCAGTTCAGGGTGCGACCAGCCTTCCATTTCATGCAGCCAGACAACGGTACGCGCCAGCGGCGGCAGGCGTTGCAGCAATCCGAGCATTTCCACCTCCTCGGCAGGTCCCGGCCCATCGTCGGGCCAGGCCTGTTCGTCGGCCTCGGCGACGAAACGCCGTTCGCGCCGCAGCCGGTCGATGGCGGCGTTGGCCGCCACCCGCTTCAGCCAGGGTCGCAAGGGCGCATCGCTGCGCAGGCCGGAAAGAAAGCCGAGCATCTTCAGGAAGGTGTCCTGGGTGATGTCCTCGGCGGCGGCGGCATTGCCGGTCAATCGATAGGCGAGGGCGTGGATGGCCTTGGCATGCGCCCGGTACAGCGTGGCGAACGCTGCCTGGTCGCCCCACCGCGCCCTGCGGACCAGCGCGGCTTCTTCGGGATTGGCTTCAGGCATGTCGGGCATCGAAGCAGGATACGCACGCCGGTGCGCGGCCGTCGCAACCGGGATCAGTCGCCGCGTTGCAACTCTTGGTCCAGTTGCGCAAGCCGCTGTGGCGTACCCACGTCGGTCCAGCGGCCATGGTGGTGCTCGCCGCTGGCCCGCTGCGCGGCCATCGCGCTGCGCAACAGCGGGGCAAGCTTGAACCTCGGCGGCGTGTCCGCCGCGCCCTGCGCATCGCCGATGATCCGTCGCCAGTCATGGAGAAGCGCGGGGCGATAGAGGCCGATGCCGGAAAACGTGAGTCGTAGTTGGCCCTCGGATTCAAGCCGGCCATCGCCGTGCAGGCAGAAGTCACCTCGCGGGTTGTGCCCGGGGTTGTCGACCATAACCAGGTGCGCATCGCCGCGTGGCTCGCCTGGCAGGCGGCGGAAGTCGTAGTCGGTCCAGATGTCGCCGTTGACCGCGACGAATGGCGCGTCGCCCAGCAACGACAGCGCATGCCGCATTCCACCGCCGGTCTCCAGGGGCACGGGTCCCTCGTACGAATAATGGATCCTGAGATTCCAGCGGCCGCCGTCGCCAAGGGTCGAGGGGAACCGTTCGGCCAGCCAGCTGGTGTTGATCACGACTTCATCCACGCCTGCGGCGGCGAGTTTTTCCAGGTGCCAGGCAATCAACGGCTTGCCTCCCGCCTCCAGCAGGGGCTTGGGGGTGTGTTCGGTCAGCGGCCGCATGCGCTCGCCCAGGCCGGCGGCGAAGATCAGCGCCTTCATGCGGCCGCCTTGGCGCGCAGGGCCGGCTTGACCTGCGATTCCAGCAGCTCGGCCAGCGGCTGCAAGGCGGCGTGGCGTGGCAGCACTTCCTCGAGGTAGGCGATGAAACGCGGTGCGTCGGCGAGGTATTTCGGCTTGCCGTCGCGGTAGTGCAGGCGGGCGAAGATACCCAGGACCTTGAGGTGCCGCTGCACGCCCAGCCAGTCGGCATCCAACAGGAAGCGTTGCAGTGGCGGCACCGGCAGGCCCGCCTGCCCCGCGCGCTGGTGGTACTGGGCCAGCCACGCATCCACGCGGGCCAGCGGCCAGCTGAGGAACGCATCCTTGAACAGGCTGATCGCATCGTAGGCGATCGGCCCGCGCACGCAGTCCTGGAAATCCAGCACGGTCGGTTCCGGGCGCGTGGGCATCAGGTTGCGCGGCATGAAGTCGCGGTGGACCAGCACGCTGGCCTGGGCCAGTGCGTTGTCCATAAGCCGGCGCTGGACCAGCTGCAACTTTTCGGCCTGGCCGCAGTCCAGCGCCAGCCCGAGGTGCCTTTGCAGGAACCATTCCTCGAACAGCCCGGCGTCGCGCTGGAGCAGGGCCTCGTCGAACCTGCCCATGCCCGCTGGCGGGGCGATGGCCTGCAGCCGCAGCAGCTGGCCGATGGCCGCTTCGAACCATTCGTCCGCGTCGTCCGCCTGGATCACCTGGGCCAGGCTCGGCACGCCCAGGTCCTCCAGCAGCAGGAAACCGGCCTCGGCGTCGCGCGCCAGCACCCGCGGGACGCGCACGCCGCCCGCTTCCAGCAGGTCACGGATCCGCAGCCACGGACGCACGTCCTCGCGCCCGGGGGGCGAGTCCATGACGATACGGCTGGGACCGTCGCCCTGGGTCCGCCAGTAACTGCGGAAGCCGGCATCCACCGAGGCGCGCTGCAGTTGCGCCTGGGGATCACCCATGCTGGATTCAGCGACGCTTCTTGCGTGCCAGGCCGTAGACGAACAGCAGGATGATGGCGCCCACCACCGAGGCGATGAATCCGGCCGGCTCCGCCGGGCCGTACCAGCCCAGCGCACCGCCCACGAAACGGGCCAGCAGCGCCCCGGCCACCCCCAGCACGATGGTCCAGAGCAGGTTGAGTTTGTCGTCGCCCGGTTTCAGTGCTCGTGCCAGCAGGCCGGCGATGAAGCCGATCAGCAGTGTCCAGAGAATGCCGCCACCAAAGATCTGTTCCATAGATTTGCTCCAGTCTGGATTGCGGGGGTGGCGGGAGCGTACCGCAGGGCCGCCGGGCCGGCCATCTCCGCCGGTCCGGCGCAATGGCTCAGCAGCAGCCGTGCTCGCCATGCTGGTCGCCGCCGGCCACGGCCGCGACCCCGGTGGTTTCACCGCGAACGCTGGCCGCGTGATGCGCGGCAATCACGTGGGCGACACAGGCTGTGACCCGCTTGCCCATCGGGATGTGCAGGAATTCGTTGGGACCGTGGGCATTGGAATGCGGACCCAGCACGCCGGTGATCATGAACTGCGCACCGGGGAATTTCTCACCCAGCATGCCCATGAACGGGATCGTGCCGCCTTCGCCCATGTACATCGCCGGCTTGCCGAAGGCGGCCTGCGACGCATCCTCGATGGCCGTCGACAGCCACGGCGAGAGGGCGGGCGCGTTCCAGCCGCTGGAGGCCTTCTCCAGCGCAAGCTCCACCTGCGCGCCATAGGGCGGGTCGCGTAGCAGGACTTCCTTGAGGATCTCACCGCCACGCTTGCCGTCCAGGGTGGGTGGCAGGCGCAGCGACAGCTTCACCGCCGTATGCGGACGCAGCACGTTGCCCGCTGACTCGAGCGGCGGCAAGCCGTCGGCGCCGGTCACCGACAAGGCCGGGCGCCAGGTGCGGTTGAGCACCAGCTCGGTCAGGTCCTCGGCCATCGGTCGCATGCCCGGCAGGAACGGGAACTTGTCATAGACCTCGGTGCCCAGCACCTCGGCGACCCTTGCGGCCTGCTGCTGGCGTTCGGCCGGGATCTCCACGAACAGGCCCTCGGCCCGGATCGCGCCCGTGGCCTGGTCCTCCAGGCGGGAAAGCAGGTCGCGCAGGATGCGGAAGCTGGACGGCACGATGCCCGATGCATCGCCGGAATGGACGCCTTCGGAAAGCACCTTGACCGAAAAATTGCCCCCGGCCATGCCGCGGAGCGAAGTCGTGCACCACAGCTGGTCGTAATTGCCACAGCCCGAATCCAGGCACACCACCAGCGAGGGCTTGCCGATGCGTTCGGCCAGATGATCTACATAGGCCGGCAGGTCATAACTGCCGGATTCCTCGCAGGCCTCGATCAGGACCACGCAGCGCGCATGCGGCAGGCCCTGGTCCTGCAGGGCCCTGATCGCGGCCAGCGAGCCGAAGATCGCATAACCGTCGTCGGCGCCGCCGCGGCCGAACAGCTTGTCGTCCTTGATCACCGGGATCCACGGGCCCAGGCCCTCGTCCCAGCCGGTCATTTCGGGCTGCTTGTCCAGATGCCCGTACAGCAGCACGGTGTCGGCGCCCGTATCGCCACCGGCGGACCCGCCACTTGCCGGGATCTCCATGAAGATCAACGGCGTGCGGCCCTCCAGCCGTACCACTTCCAGCTGCATGCCGGGAATCGCCTGCTTGCGCGCCCAGCTTTCCATCAGCGCCACCGCGTCCTCCATGTAGCCGTTGGCCACCCAGTCCTTGTCGAACATCGGCGACTTGTTCGGGATGCGGATGTATTCGACCAGCTGGGGGACGATCTCTTCGTCCCAGAGCGTGGAAACGAAGCGGTCGATCTTGGCGGCGTCCATGGGTTCTCCAGATGCTGTATGTGGCTGCAATTCTACGCCGCCTGTGTGCAAGGTCCGTTGACCGTGTCGTGTAGGGGTTCTCCTACGCTACACAGGCCGCTTCCCCGGTGGCCGCAGCGGTTTTCCGGCGATTCCGTTTGCAGGGGCGGTCGCTGACACTTCTCCTCGCCGACCGACGCACGCGTCGCCGGAGCAAACCTACCCATCGCCACAAGGAAAGTGCCATGAAATCTCTCGCCACCATCCTCCAGTCCCTGGCCCTGTCGCTGCTGCTGACCAGCAGCGCCTACGCCGCCGACAAGGTCAACATCAATACCGCCGACGCGGCGGCCATCGACGCGGTGCTGGTCAACGTCGGGCCGGCCAAGGCCCAGGCTATCGTCGACTATCGCAAGGCCAATGGCGTATTCAAGAGCGCCGAGGAACTGGCCATGGTCAAGGGCATCGGCCTGAAGACGGTCGAGAAGAACCGCGACCGCATCGAACTGGGCAGTCGCGCACCTGCGCAGGTGCAGAAGCCGGCGGCCGCGCCCGCTGCCGCTGCAGCCAAGGCCAAGCCCGTCGCGCGGCGCTGATCGGGGGGCGTTGATCCGGCCGCAGTCGGCCGCCTCAGTCGACCGCTTCAGATGAGGATCTTCTCCCGTCATCGTCCGCTGCAGGAAGCACGGCGCTGACACAAGTGGCTGGATGCCAGGGGGATGTCGGCAGGGATGCCGAACGCAGGGACCTGCATCGCCGGCACGACTGCACCCAAGGCGAGCAGGGGTCGACCGCCGGCTCGGGCGCCTCGGCCGGACAAGGAAGTCACCATCGCCCTGTCAGCGGAATGCGGACAGGGCGATGTCTTTGCTGGGGGCTACACTTGCCGCAAGCAGGCAATGGGTGCGCAGCATGTCCGGACGTTCGCAGGTGATCGCCGCCAACGAGTATCGGCGTGAGCGATGGAAGAACGGGACCGGCTGGACGCGGCAGATCGTGCGCGTGCCCGATACCGAAGCCTGGGACTGGCGCCTTTCGATCGCGGAGATCGAACAGGATGGGCCATTCTCGGTGTTTGCCGGGGTCGACCGGGAACTGGTCCTGACCCGGGGCAATGGCCTGCGCCTGCATTTCGACGACGGGCAATCCTGCGAACTGTTGCCGCCACATGCACGGGTTCGGTTTGCCGGGGAGCGTGGCATACGCGGAGAACTGCTGGACGGGCCAACCCACGATTTCAACCTGATGTGGCGCCGGGAGGCGGTGGACGCCGAACTGCTGCACCGTCCGCTGGTCGGGCCAATGGTGTTCTTCGCCGGTCCGGGTGAAACCTGGGCCATCCACCTGTTGGCCGGGCAGGCCGCATTTGCCGAAGACTGCGAACTGCCGCGGCTTTGGGCGGGTGATACGGTACGTCCACGCCTGGCGCCATCCCTGCCAGGCTCCCGCATACATAGATCGATGCCCCGGCATGGACCCAGTCGCGCAGGACATCGGCCGCGTCGAGGAGTACGTGCTGTACATGGATGCGCTTGGGCTGGTCTCGCGAGAACGCCAGGTCCAGGCGTTCGATGAGTCCCTGTGCATGCCAGGCCCGGATTTCCTCACCATGGAAGAAATCACGGTCGGCGTTGCGCTCGCCGAACAGCAGCCAGTTGCGTCGGGAGCGGGCGGCAAGGCGTTGCTTGAGGTGCGCGCGCAGGCCCGCCATGCCGGTGCCGTTACCGATCAGGATCATCGGCCGGTCCGGGTCCGGACCATGGAAATTCGGATTGCTGCGCACGCGCAGTGCGATGTCGGCGCCGATGGGGGCGTGGTCGCACAGCCAGCCACTCGCCAGGCCGGGGGTGCCGTCGGCCCGGAGCAGGCGACGCAAGAGGATCTGCAGGAGGCCGTCGGCCGGCAACGAGGAGATCGAGTATTCGCGGTGCGGCAAGGGTTCCAGCCGATCGGCCACGGCCTGCGCGGACAGGCCGGCGATCGCTTCCGCCGCCGGCAGATGCGAGCCTTGCATCGATTTGCCGAGGGACGACGACTCACCGTCCACGATCACCTCTGCTGCAGGATCCAGCCCGGCGCGGGCCAGCAACGCAGTCACCGCTGCCGGCGGATGCCGGGGGCCGATTTCGGCGATATCACCGGCTTGCCATTGGGGGCTGGTCCCGGCCGGCGGAACCAGGCTAAGCAGGAACGCGCCACCTCCGACGCTGCCAGGATTCAGTTCGCGCCGTTCGCGCAATATCCATTGCTCGTAGCGCGGCGCGCTCCAGTCCGGCAGGTCGGTCATTCCGCTGAGCTGGCCCAGATGGTGCTGCCAATGGCGCAGGGCGCCTTCGTCGGCGTTGTCCACCTCGACCAGGTCGAACAGCGGTCGTGCGCCATGCTGTCGCAGCCAATCGTCCAGGCGATGGCCGAAACCGCAGAAGTGCGCGTATTCGCGGTCACCCAGGGCTAGCACCGCGTATCGAAGGCGCTGCAGCGATGCCGTCCCGGTCATCACGTCGCGGACGAAAGCCAGGGCCGGGTCTGGGGCATCGCCCTCGCCGGTGGTGCTGGCAACGAACAGGGCGCGGCCGGTCGAAGCGAGCAGTTCGCGATCCACTTCACCCAGCGCCAGCAGCTTCACCGGCAGCCCCGCGGCGACCAGGGCCGCGGCGGTGCGTTCGGCCAGCTGTTGCGCGAAACCGGTCTGGCTTGCATAGGCAACCAGCAGGGGTTCACCCTCCGGATGCGCCCCGTCGCCGGCCGGGCGGCGCGCCGACCGCGGCCGCAGGAACCAGAGGCAGAGCAGCGCGTAGGTCAGCATCGTCGCCGCTGCCGCCATCCAGCGGCCCTGCCTCGGCATTGCCGGCCACCAGTCGCCTGCCTGCAATGTGCAGGCGCCGGCGGCGATCGCGGCCAGCGCCAGCAAGGAAAGTGCATTGCCCCAGGCGGGGCCGGCAGCTCGCGTGGGCGGGACGCTGCTCATGCTTCCAGGTGCGCCTTGAACGCATCGGTCATCGTCACCACCGCGCCGGCCGAACCGCGGCGGACGATCCGCGCCGCGATGCCGCGCCGTTGGGCGAACCGCAGCGCCTCGTCCGCTCCCATCACCGTCAATGCCGTGGCCCAGGCATCGGCGTGCATTGCGTCGCCCGCGATGACCGTGACCGCGCCGGGCGCATGCGCCACGGGCCTGCAACTGCGCGGGTCCAGCGTGTGTGAGTAGCGGACGCCGCCCTGCTCGAATGCGTGCCAGCGGTCGCCCGAAGTGGCTACTGCAAGGTCGTGCAGCGACAGGATGCAGGCGTCCTCCGGGTCGACATCCGCTTCGGGCCAGGTTTCCACCAGCACCTGCCAGGGCTGGCCGTCGGGCTTGCGGCCATAGCCGTACAGTTCACCGCCGACTTCGATGAGCGCGGCGGCTACGCCCATGCGCCGCAGTTGCGCGGCAACCAGGTCCACGGCGTAACCCTTGGCGATCGCCGAGAAGTCCAGGTGCAGCCCGCCGGACTGGCGAAGCCTGGCGGGCTCGCGGAATACTTCGATGCGTTGCCAGGCCACGCAGTCGCGGACCCGGTCCAACGTGGCCTGGTCGGGGATTCGTCCAGCGCCCTGGGCAGGTCCGAATCCCCAGGCATCGACCAGCGGGCCGATGGTCGGGTCGAAGCAGCCTCCGCTCTCGCGCGCGGTCTGCAGCGCGCAGTCCAGCACCTGCAGGAATTCTGCAGGAACCGCGACCTGGCTGCCGGCGTCGGCCTGGTTGAAGCGGCTGATGTCCGAGTCTGGCTCCCACGTGCTCATCTGCGCCACCACCCGGTCCAGCTGCGCCTGGATCACAGCGTGCAGCCGGTGCAGATCCACGCCCGCACCGGCGACGACTTTCACCGACCACGACGTCCCCATGGTTTCGCCGTGCAATGCATGCACCGCGTCCAGGCGCTGGGCGGTGGGATCAGTGGGGCGGCTCATCGAAGGCGGGCCGCCCGCCACCTGCGGGGCAGGCGACGGCATGCACGGCTCACTGCGGCAGCACTTCCAGGGTGACCACGTAGCTGAGGCGACGCTGGCTGGCCTGGGCCACCGAAGTCTTGTCGTCCTCGGTGCCGGTTTCCAGCCAGTACATGCCGGCCTGCGGCCAGGTCACCTTGAAGCCACCGTCCGCATCGGTCTTCAGCTTGATCTCTTCCTGCGCGTTGCGGTAGCGCGTGTCGCCACGCACGACCTCGATTTCCAGGCCCGCGGCGGGCTTGCCATCGACCAGCAGCCGGAACTCCGCTTCCTCGCCGGCGAACAGGTCGTTGGGGTGGGTGACCGGCACCAGCTCGATGCCGCGACCTCCAGTCCGGGGGGCGACGTCGGTGGGCGAGCCGTTGGTCACGAAGGTCTCCACGCGACCGACCGACTCGGAAACCTTCAGGTCCTTGGCCTGTTTCGGCACCTCGGTGGCGAAGGCTTCGGCGGTGCCGCGCCAGCGCTTCGGCTTGCCTTCCTCTTCCCAGCTCGCGGACAGGCCGCTGTTGAGTGTCGCCAGTCGATAGGTGCCCTGCTGCTTCAGTTCCACGTCGAACACGTTGCGGTACTTGCCGGTGGCAGCGTTTTGCGGCGCCACGGCGCTGCCATCGGGGGCGGTGATGGCGAGGCCTTCCAGCCGCAGCGGCACGTGGTTGAAGTAGAACAGGTCGTTGGAAACCGCCGCGTCCACGGTGATCCACGGGTTGTTGCCCGCGATCACCGTCTGCGAGGGCCGCAGCCAGGCCTTGTGGGCCGTGGCCGA
>SEHC01000539.1 GCA_004173415.1 Lysobacteraceae bacterium | reverse complement strand
GCGGGTGCAATCGGGTTGGCTGTCTTCAGCCCGGCGCTCGCTAGCGCAGAGCCGGCAATCGATGAGATTGTCGTCACCTCCGAGAGCGAGCCGCCAACCGATGTCGTGAAAACGACAGATGAGAACGCGGACAAGGACTCGCAGGAGCAGACCGCTCCCCAGCAAACCGAACCTTCCGTTGCAACGCCTCCTTCCGCAGAGCCCAGCGACTCGTCGACCGACGAGTCCGGGGATGAAGTGGTAGAAGGTGAGCCATCGAAGGAGCCGACGGGCGACGTCGACGCTGAACCATCCAAGGGTGGATCGGTTGCCGACAAGCCCGAAGAGGCCGAATCCGGCGATGTTCCCGACAAGCTTCCGCCAGAGGAAGTTGTCGAGGATGGCTCGCCGCTGATTCCGGTCGCACCGAGTCCTTCGGTGCCGGTCAGCGACTTCGACGAAACGCAGCTACCTGACCCCTCGACGACACTGCAACCAGTAGCGTCCGGGAATACGGGGGCTAACCAACCCTCGATCACCAACCCCAACAAAGAGGGAGGTGACCTGAGGGTGATATATCGCGTTTACCAACTCGATCCCAAGACAGGGAATGTCGCCCTCGACGAGGATGGCCAACCATTGTACGTGGAGGGATTTCGAGAAGGGGTGCTAACTCCCGGAGGAACATTTGTATTTCCGGGGTGCTCGGTGGGTTACTACTACGCGATCTCTCCCGAGGGAGAGGACAGCGAAGGCGGACTCGTCGGTCAAGGAGAATTTCGACCGAATGGCACATGCGCAGATCCGGGATCGGGCGAAGAGCCTGGCGGAGAAGCCCCTGGCGGTGGAACGCCAGGCGAGGGAACCGATCCAGTCGCGCCATCAGCAGAAGGTGGTGGAACGACAGTCATCATCGTCGAGGGTAATGTCTCGATCGAGGTGACTGTCGACGTCACGAACAATACGTTCGTGTATGACGGCAGCGTGTACGTCTGTGTTTTCGACGATCAGGGTTCGCCCGAAATCGTCGGATGGACGGACGAGTCCGGTGAGTACTTCACTGGTTCGCCGGACGGCATTGCTATTCAGACCGGGCAAAACCCAGTGCTTGCATCGAGCGAGCGCCCGACAGGCGCGATCGTCGCAGGTTCAGTGGTTTTCGCGGCGGCAGCTGCTGCAGGTGCAACGTTCTACGTCAGACGACGTCGTTCGCCATCTCCGAGCAGCAGCGACGTTGTCTAATGCCTTGTTGTTGCGACGAGTTGTAGTTATGTTGCTCGTCGCAACAACGTTGGCTGCATGCGCGACGACAGATCAGTTGGATAAAACATTTCAGCGAACATACGTGTCGCCGTCTGCACAAGTCCCTTTGGTCGAAGCCGCCATTCCGCCCGCACCTCCGATTCACATCGAGGTGCAAGGGGAAGGTGGCGTGTACATCTCCAGTGGGGTTGAACCTCTGGAAGCTGTCAATGGTAACGCCCTCCCGAGGGATTTACCTGGCTGGTGGAAGTGGCGAGATGACGTGACGACTTATCCTGGTACTCAGACGCAAACCAGCGTTTGGATATTTGGGCACGC
>SEHC01000088.1 GCA_004173415.1 Lysobacteraceae bacterium | reverse complement strand
ACGAACCAGTCGCCCAGGTCGTCGACCACGGTGAACGCCGCGGGGATCACGATCAGGCTCAGCAGGGTCGAGGTGATCAGGCCGCCGATCACCGCGATGGCCATCGGCGCGCGGAAGCTGGAATCGCCCGACCAGCCCAGCGCGATCGGCAGCATGCCCGCACCCATCGCCAGCGTGGTCATGATCACCGGCTGGGCCCGCTTGCGGCAGGCGTCGACCAGTGCGTCGTGCTGGCTGAGGCCGTGTTCGTCCTCGGCGATCACCGCGTAGTCCACCAGCAGGATGGAATTCTTGCTGGCGATGCCGATCAGCATCAGCAGGCCGATCAGCGCCGGCAGCGAAAGCAGGTTCTGGGTCAGCAGCAGCGCGCCGAACGCGCCGCCGGCGCACAACGGCACCGCGGTGAGGATGGTCAGCGGCATCAGCGCATGGTTGAACAGCAGCAGCAGGACCATGTAGATGCAGACCAGGCCGGCGACCATCGCGATGGCGAAGCCGACGAACAGTTCCACGAACACCTCGGCATCGCCGGCATTGAGGAAGCTGACCCCGTCGGGTAGGGTCTTCAGCGAGGGCAGTGCCTGCACTTCCTGCATCACTTCGCCGAGCGGCCGGCCGTTGAGTTCGGCGGTGAAGGTGATGTTGCGCTGGCGCTGGTAACGGGAGATCTGCGAGGGTCCGCTGCCTTCGCCGATGTCGGCCACCGCGGCCAGCGGCACCGGTCCGTTCTTGCCGCGTACCCGCAGTTGCCCGATCAGCGCGGGCTGGGACAGGGTCGATTCGGCGAAGCCCACGCGGATCGGGATCTGCCGTTCCGGCAGGTTCAACTTGGCCAGCCGTTGCACGTAGTCGCCGGAGGTGGCGATGCGCGCGGCTTCGGCGATGTCGGCGGTGGCCACGCCCAGGTCGGCGGCGCGCGCCGAGTCCGGGGTGATCACGATTTCCGGCCGCAGCAGCGAGGCACTGGAGGTCACGCTGCCCAGTCCCTTGACCGTGCGCAGGTCGCGGTCCAGCGCGGTGGCCGCCTCCTGCAGGCGCTGTGGGTCGTCGCCGGCCAGCACCAGTTGCATCAGTTCGCCCGGCTCGGTGCTCAGGTAGCTGACGCGCACGCCCGGCAGCGAGGACAGCTTCGAACGCGCCAGCCGCTCCAGGGTCTTCTGGTCGCGCTCGCGGTCGCCGGCGTCGCCCCAGTCCAGCACCAGCGTGGCCTTGCGCGGCTCACCGACGCCGGCCTTGCCGGGGTCGCCCAGGTCGAGCACGCTGCCCACGGTGGTATAGACCTGCTCGAGTTCGGGGATGTCCTGCAGCAGGGCACGCGCGTCCTCGCTCAGCGCGGTGGTCTGCTGCAGGGTGGTGCCCGGCGGCAGTTCCAGGCTGAGGTTGCTGCGGCCCAGGTCGGAGAACGGGATGAAGGTGGTCGGGATCAGCGGCACGATCGCCAGCGAGGCGACGAACAGCCCGAGCAGGCGCGCGACCAGCAGCGAGAACAGCACCGCGGTGGCCGCGGTCCAGCCGAACTCGCGGAAGAACTTGCCGGCGATCCCGGGCATGAAGGCCACCGGCACGAACACCGCCGCCAGGGTCAACGAGGTGGCGATCACCGCGGTGCCGATCTCGGCGGCGGCATCGCGCGCGGCCTCCAGCGGCGGCTTGCCCATGCGCAGGTGGCGCACGATGTTCTCGATCTCGACGATCGCGTCGTCGACCAGGATTCCCACCACCACGCTCAGCGCGAGCAGGGTGATGATGTTGAGGCTGAAGCCGAACAGGTGCATGACCGCGAAGGTCGGGATGATCGACAGTGGCAGGGCCACCGCCGAGACCCAGGTCGCGCGCCAGTCGCGCAGGAACAGCCAGACCACCAGCAGCGCCAGCAGCGCGCCTTCCCACAGCATCGTCATCGACGATTCGTAGGAGCGCAGGGTCTCGTCGATCACCGTGGTGACCAGGGTGAACTGCACGCCGGGGTGGTCGAGCTTGAGTTGTTCCAGGGCCTGCTCGACGCCTTCGGCCACGGCCACTTCGCTGGAGCCGCGGGTGCGCGACAGGGAGAACGCGACCACCGGCTTGCCGTCGAGCAAAGCGACCTGGGTCGGGTCGGCGGCGCCGTCGGTGATCCGGGCCACCGCCGACAGCCGCACCGCGCGCCCGTCAGGCAGGCTGATCGAGTAGTCGCGCAGCTGGTCGACGCCGGCGACCGTGCCAATGGTGCGGATGACCTGCTGGCTGCCGTCCTGCTCGGACTTGCCGCCGGCGCGTTCGACCTGGATGCGGGCCAGCTGCTGGGAGACGTCGCCCGCGGTCACGCCCAGTGCCTGCAGCGCATTCGGATCCAGGTCCACGCGGACCTGGCGCTCCACGCCGCCGACGCGCTTGACCACGGCCACCCCGGGCACGCCGTACATGGCCTTGCTGATCTGGCGGTCGACCAGCCAGCTCAGCTCGTCGGTGGAAAGCCCGGGGGCGACCACCGCATAGGTCATCAGCGAACCGCCGATGTCCACCTTCGAGACCACCGGCTCCTGGATGTCCTGGGGCAGGTCGGTGCGGATGCGGGTGACCGCATCGCGGGTGTCGTCCAGCGCGGTGGCCAGGTCGGTGTCCAGCACGAACTCGATGCTGGTCATGCTGACGCCCTCGCTGACCGAGGACACCACGCGCTTGATGTTGGGGATGGTCGCCACCGAGTCCTCGACCCGGCGGGTGACCTCGGTCTCCAGCTGGCTGGGCGAGGCGCCCGGCTGGGTGATGGTGACCGTGGTCATCGGGAAGGCGACGTCCGGGAATCGCGCCACCGGCAGCTTGTAGAAACCCCACAGGCCGGCCACGCACAGGACCAGGAACACCATCATCGCCGGCAGCGGGCGCTTGATCGCCCAGGCGGAAAAATTCATGGGGCGGTCTTCGCGCGGGCCGGTGCCGCGACCACCCGGACCACGTCGCCGTCGCTGAGGAAGCCCGCGCCCTGCTCGACCACCTGGGTGCCCGGCTTCAGTCCCTCCACGATCTCGACCCGGCCGTCGGCGGTGGCGCCGGTGCGGACCCGCGCGCGGCGCGCGACCTGGTTGGCGTCCACGGTGAACACATAGGCGATGCCGTCGCGCTGGACCACCGAAGCCGAAGGCACGGTCAAGGCATCGCCCACGCCGGTGAGGATGCGGCCTTCGACATAGCTGCCGATCTTCAGCGCGCCAGGCTGCGGCAGGTCGGCGTAGATCGTGCCGGTGCGGGTCTCGCGGTCGACGCCCGGGCTGACCGCGCGGATCACGCCCTCGACCGCGCCGCCGTCGGCAGACGGCAACGCCACCACCGCGCCCGGGGCGATGCGGGCCAGTTCCGCCTCGGGCAATTCGGCGCGCCACTCCAGGCGCCCGTCGCGGACCAGGCGCAACAGCTCGGTACCGGCCGAGACCACCTGGCCGGGCTGCACCAGTCGCTTGGAGATGATCCCGTCGGCCGGGGCGCGCAGTTCGGCGAAATCGCGCCGTAGCTGGGCGGCGTCGCGTTGCGCCCGCGCGGTGCTGCGGCGGGCCTCGGCCTGGGTCTTGTTGGCGCGCAGTTCGTCCAGCTGGCTGGCGCTGATCAGCTGCTCCCGGGCCAGCGGGCTGCCGCGGTTGTAGCTGGCGGTGGCCAGGGCCACCGAGGCATCGGACTCGCGCAGCGCGGCCTGGGCCTGGGCCAGTTCGCTGTCCAGGGTGCGATGGTCCAGTTCCAGCAGCACCTGGCCGCGGCGCACGGCCTGGCCGACATCGACCTTGAGCGCGGTGACCCGCGCGCCGCTGATCTCCACCCCGAGCTGCATCTCCTCGTAGGCCGACACCGGTCCCGACGCGATCACGCTGCGCTGGATCGACGCGGCCTTGGCCGGCACCAGGGTGACGGCCAGCGAGGAAGCGGCGTTCCCGGCATCCTCCGGTTCTTCATCCTTGCCGCAGGCGGCGAGGGTCAGGGCCAGGCTGGCGGCCAGGACGAAGGTAAGGCGTGACAGGGTCATGTACCAGATCCATTGGGCGACGCGGGGACCCCGGATTGTACTGACAAGTTCAATAAAGGAAGCGTGAGGCCCTGGTGGCGGGTTCAGGCCGCCGCCGGCAGCCGGAAGAAGGCGCGCGCGGTGGCGGTGGTCGCCGACCCGGTCGCCTCCACGTCCTCGCCGCGGTCGCGGGCGAGCTCCTCGACGATATGGGCCAGGTACATCGGCTCGTTGCGCCGGTGCGAGGGTTGCGGCTTGACCGTGCGCGGCAGCAGGTAGGGCGCGTCGGTCTCGATCATCAGCCGGTGGGCGGGGATGTGCGGCACCAGTTCGCGCAGGTGCTGGCCGCGGCGTTCGTCGCACAACCAGCCGGTGATGCCGATGTGCCAGTCGTGGTCCAGGCAGTCGAACAGTTCCTTGCGGGTGCCGGTGAAGCAATGCACGACCGCCGGCCCGATGCGGCCTTCGAACTCCTTCATCATCGCCACCAGGTCCTCGTGCGCCTCGCGCTGGTGCAGGAACAGCGGCTTGGGCGTGCCGCCGGCGGCCAGGTCGGCGGCGATCCGCAGCTGCCGCTCGAAGGCGCGGCGCTGGGCCGGGCGCGGGGGCGGTGGCGAACAGGAAGCCGGGATGCGCCTGGGCCAGGGCCAGGGCCTGTGGCGAATGCGCGCGGCTGGCCCCGGTGACCACCATCTGCGCCACCCCGGCCTCGCGGGCGCGTTGCAGCACCGCGTCGCGGTCGTGGTCGAAGCTGTCGTGGGTGAGGTTGGCGCCGATGTCGATCAAGTCCATGCGCCCAGTTTACGGCTTGCAGGAGCGGGTCTTGCGCGCGATGCCGCTCTTGTAGGTCCGAGCTTGCTCGGATGCTTTTGATTCTCACCAGAGCATCCGAGCAAGCTCGGACCTACAGGTCCTGGGCAAACCCATCGCCGTCAGGGCCCGCTCCTACAATGGGGACATGCTGACGCCTGAATTTCCGATCACCCCGCTGTTGCCCGAAATCCGGCGCAGCCTGCAGGCGCATCCGCGGCTGGTGCTGGAAGCGCCGCCCGGCGCCGGCAAGACCACCCAAGTGCCGCTGGCCCTGCTCGACGAACCCTGGCTGGCCGGCCGCAAGCTGGTGATGCTGGAACCGCGCCGGGTCGCCGCGCGCGCCGCCGCCGGCTTCATGGCCCGGCAGCTGGGCGAATCCGTCGGCGAGACCGTGGGCTACCGGATCCGCTTCGAGAACAAGGTCTCGGCCCGCACCCGGATAGAAGTAGTCACCGAGGGCATCCTCACCCGCATGCTGCAGGACGATCCCCTGCTTGAAGGCGTGGGCGCGCTGCTGTTCGATGAATTCCACGAGCGCCACCTGGCCGGCGACCTGGGCCTGGCGCTGGCGCTGGACGTGCAGTCGTCACTTTATCCGGACCCCGGATCAAGTCCGGGGCAGGTTCTGCGCATCGTGGTGATGTCGGCCACGCTGGATGGCGAACGCCTGGCGCGTTTCCTGGACGCGCCGCGGCTGAGCAGCGCGGGACGCAGCTATCCGGTGACGGTCGCGCACTTTCCCGCACGTCGCGATGAGTCACTGGAGTCGCAGACGCGGCGCGCGGTGGAGGACGCGCTGGAAAAACATCCGGGCGACGTGCTGGTCTTCCTGCCGGGGCAGCGCGAAATCGCGCGAGTCGAAGCAGCTTTGACTCCCTCTCCCGTCGGGAGAGGGGTAGGGGAGAGGGTACGGCGAAGCCATGAAGGTTCGGTTGACGCTGGCTTCGCCGTACCCTCTTCCGCCCCTGCGGGGCACCCCGGATCAAGTCCGGGGCAGGCTCATCTCCCGATGGGAGAAGGGAACGGCGTAGTCGTTCTCCCCCTCCACGGCGAACTCTCCATCGAACAGCAATCCGCCGCCCTGCAACCCGACCCCCACGGCCGCCGTCGCGTGGTCCTGGCCACCAACGTGGCCGAATCCAGCGTCACCCTGCCCGGGGTGCGCGTGGTCATCGACAGCGGCCAGGCGCGCGAGCCGCGCTACGACCCCAACAGTGGCTTCTCGCGGCTGGAGACGGTCAACATCTCGCAGGCCTCGGCCGACCAGCGCGCCGGCCGCGCCGGCCGTGTCGCCGAAGGCTGGGCGATGCGCCTGTGGCCGCAATCGCAGCGCCTGGAACCGCAACGCCGGCCCGAGATCGCCCAGGTCGAACTGGCCGCCCTGGCCCTGGAACTCGCCGGCTGGGGCAGCGACGACCTGCGCTTCGTCGATCCGCCGCCGCCGGGCGCATTGGCGGCGGCGCGCGACCTGCTGCAACGACTGGGCGCGCTGGATTCCACCGCCACCATCACCGCACTGGGCAAGCGCATGCTCGCCCTCGGCACGCATCCGCGTCTCTCGGCGATGCTGCTCTCGGCCCAGGGCGCCGCCGACCGCGCGCTGGCTTGCGACCTGGCCGCCCTGGTGGAAGCGCGCGATCCACTGCGCAGCGGTGGCGATGCCCTGGCCGCGCGCTGGCGCGCGCTGGCCGCCTTCCGCCAGGGCCGCCTTCCCGCCGACGCGCACCGCTCCGGTCTGGCCGCCATCGATGCCGCGTCGAAACAGTGGCGTCGCCGGCTGCGTGCCGAGGTGCCGCCACCGCGCGAGGTCGAGGCCCATCGCCTCGGCGACCTGCTGGCCCATGCGTTCCCCGATCGCATCGCCCGCCAGCATCCGTCCGATCCCCGCCGCTACTCGTTGGCCAACGGGCGCATGGCGCGCCTGTTCGAGGACAGCGCCCTGTTCGGCGAACCCTGGGTCGTGGTCTCCGAGCTGCGCTTCGAGGCCAAGGACGCGCTGGTCCTGCGCGGCGCCCCGGTCGACGAAGGCTTCCTGCGCCGCGAGTTCCCGCAGCGCTTCGTCAACGAGGACGCGGTGCGCTGGGACGCCGCGCGCCGCGCCTTGTCGGCGAAGCGCGAGAGCCGCTTCGACCAGATCGTGCTGGAAACCCGCCCGGCTGGGCGGGTCGATCCGCGCCACGCCGCCGCCGCTTTGACCGCAGCGGTGGGCGAGCTGGGCCTGCAATCGCTGCCATGGAGCGATGGATCGGGGCAGTTGCGCGAACGCGTGGCTTCGCTGCGCGAGTGGATGCCGGAACTGGAACTGCCCGATCTCTCCGACGACGCCTTGCTCGCATCGTTGGACCAGTGGCTGCAGCCCGCCTTCAACGGCAAGACCCGGCTCGATGCGCTGGGCGAAGACGAGCTTGCCGAAGCCTTGAAGTCACGGCTCGACTGGGCGCAACGGCAGCGCGTTGACCAGTACGCGCCGGTGCGCATCAGCGTGCCCTCGGGCATGGAGCGGCGGATCGAATACACGCACGGCCAGCCGCCGGTGCTGGCGGTGAAGCTGCAGGAACTGTTCGGCCTGGCCGACACCCCGCGGGTCGCCGACGGCCGCGTGCCGGTGACCCTGCACCTGCTGTCGCCGGGCGGCAAGCCCCTGCAGGTCACCCAGGACCTGCGCGGATTCTGGGAGCGGACCTACCCGGAAGTGAAAAAGGAAATGAAGGGGCGCTATCCCCGGCATCCGTGGCCGGACGATCCCTGGTCCGCACAGGCCACGCACCGGGCCAAGCCGCGCGGCACATAGTCCAATATCGGCGCCTGCGCAGGCGCGCCGAGCCACCGTAGGAGCGTCGGGCTGCTGTAGGAGCGACGCCAGTCGCGGCGCCGTGAACCCGCCAGCCCACATCCCGCTTCGAATCAGGCATGGCCAGCTTCGCGACTGGCGTCGCTCCTACGGCGCCTTCGCACCCCGCTTTGTTCCATGTTCAGCGCACAGTCGGCCGCGGCGGCACGCGCAGACATGGCGTGAACATCGGCCAGTGGACACTGCGCCTCTCAGCCATCAACCCAGGGGCCGCACCCATGAGCCTGTTCAATGAAATCACCGATCGCGCACTGACCCTGGCCAGCCAGGCCGGCACCAGCCTGAAGCACGCCGCGCCGAACGCCGGCAAGCTGCTCAGCACCGGCGCGGCACTGGGCGCGGCCAAGACAGGCGGTCGGGTGGCGGTCGCCTTCGTGCGTCGCAATCCGGTGCTCGGCATCGCCACGGCCTTGGGTGTGGGGGTGCTGGCCTACGCGGCCCACCGCCGTCGCAAGCGCGAGGAAGCCAATGCGCCGATCGAGGGCAAGTCCAAGCGGATCGAGGCCCGTCGCGTCAACGGCAATGGCAGTGCCAAGGCCCGCAAGTCCACCGCGTCGGCCAGCACCCGCAGCAGCGCCCGGGCACGCAAGACCACCTCGCCTTCCGCGGAGGCCTGAGCGTTCCCAGCCGGGCGTTCCGCTCCGCGGTCGTCCGTTCAACCTCGCCCGCCGGGTCTCGTCGCCCGGCGGGCGTTTGCTTTTCTAGCGTTCGGACTGCGGCACGCGCCGCAGCTTGCCCAGGTCGTAGCCGAGTTCACGCAGGCGCTGCAGGTGGCGCTGATAGTCCTGCTCGGGGATCTGCGGGGTCCTGGCCATCACCCAGGCGTAATCGCGCGCGCTGCGGCCGACGATGGTCTGCGAATAGTCCGGCTCGACATGGACGATCACGTACTCGGCCTGGATCGGCCAGACGAACTGCATGCCCCAGATCGCGTTGCCGCTGTCCGGGCGCACCGTGCCGACCGGATGCATGGTCTTGAGCGGCGCGTCGAAGCTGCCCTTGCGGTAGCGGAAGGTGGTGGCGATGCGTCCGTCGTCGCGCAGCGTGTAGGACTCGACCGCGTCCCAGGCCTGGCGTTCGGGGAAAGTGGGGATATGGGCGATGACGTACCAGTCGCCCATGAAGCGCGGCAGGTCCACCGTGGCCACCGGTGGGATCGGTCGCGTGCCCTGGGTGCTGGAACAGGCGGCCATCAGCGCGGCTCCCAGGCACGCCGACAACAGGGCCGTGCGATGCAATGCATGCATTGTTCCTCCTCGGGCCGGCAGCCAGCAACGCAGCAAGGGTGCGCCGATCACCGTGGTCATCCAGTGAGGCCTCCGCACCGAGCCGCCGGGACCGGGCTCCCGCGGCGCTTCGGCTAGGCCTCCGCCACCCGCCAGGCGCCGGGCGGCAGGTCGCCCAGCTCCCACTTCCACACCGCGGTCCTGACCAGCCGCAGGGTGGGCAGGCCGACCGCGGCGGTCATCCGCCGGACCTGGCGATTGCGGCCCTCGGCGATCTCCACGCAGATCCACGCATCGGGGATCGCCTTGCGCACCCGGATCGGCGGATCGCGCGGCCAGAACCGGGGTGGCGATGCGGGCAGGTAGGCGCGGGCCGGCAGGGTCGGCCCGTCCTTCAACATCACTCCGTCGGCCAGGCGCTGCAGTTGCCCGGGATCGGGCCTGCCTTCGACCTGGGCGAAATAGCGCTTCCAGTGCCGATGCCGCGGCTGGGTGATCCGCGCGGCCAGCGGGCCCTCGTCGGTCAGCAGCAACAGCCCTTCGCTGTCATGGTCCAGCCGGCCCGCCGGATAGACCCCGGCGGGCAGGCCGAACTCGGACAGGCTGCGGTGCGAGGTCGCGGCCTGCGGGGTGAATTGCGACAGCGTGCCGAACGGCTTGTTGAACAGGATCAGCATCGGGCGAACGCGGACGCGACGGCAGCCGGACTACTCCAGCGGCTTGCTGAAGCGCAGGGTCATGCGGTCGCTCTCGCCGATGGCCTGGTACCTGGCGTCGTCGGCCTTGTCATGGTTGTTGGACGGCGGCAGGGTCCACACCCCGTTGGGGTGGTCCTTGGTGTCGAGCGGATTGGCGTTGACCTCGCTCTTGCCGGCCAGGGTGAAACCGGCCGCTTCGGCCAGCGCGATCACCTGCGCCTCGCCGACGTAGCCGCTCTTGTCGTCGGCCGCCACGTCGGCCTTGGCCCGGTGTTCGACCACGCCGAGCACGCCGCCCGGCTTGAGCACCTCGAAGAAGCCCTTGAACATCGCCTCGGCCTTGCCCGACATGCGCCAGTTGTGCACGTTGCGGAAGGTCAGCACCAGATCGGCCGACGCCGCCGGACCCAGCACCGGGCCGGCCGGATCGTAGGCGACGACCGCGGCCTTGCCGAACTGCGCCGGCGCCGCGGCGAACTTGCCTTCCAGGGTGGTGCGCGATTTCTGCTGGTAGTCGCGGCCGCGGCCTTCGGGCTGGGACAGCGGATCGACCACCGCGGCGACGTACTTGCCTTCCTCGGCCAGGTAAGGCGCCAGGATCTCGGCATACCAGCCGCCACCGGGGGTGATCTCCACCACCGTCTGGTCCGGGCGCAGGCCGAAGAAGGAAAGCGTTTCTGCCGGGTGGCGGTACTTGTCGCGGGCCACGTTGGCCGGATCGCGCCAGCTGCCCTTGAGCACGCCATCGAGCGCGGCCGGGTCGGCGGCGCCGGTCGCGGGCGCGGCAGCAGGGGCGGCATCGGCGGCGGCCTGGGCCAAGGAAGTGGCCGGAAGGGCGATCGCGATCAATGCAGCCAGCAACAGGGAACGGGAATCCATGGCGTACTCCGCAACAAGGGGAGAAAAAGCCTAGCACGGCGCCGTGGCCGGCCTTGTGCGGGCGCTACGGCAGGCGCAGCGACTCGGGATACGGCGGCGTGTCGGGATATTCGCCGGCCTGTAGTTCGGCTTGCAGCTCGCGCCACCATTGCGCGCGGAACAGGTCGCCGTGCTTCACCTTCAACGCCTGTGCCTGTTCGGCGGGCAGGCCGAGGAACTGCGGGAACCGCTCCGGGAACACGTCCCTGGGCCCGACGTAGAACCACGGCCCATCGGACATCTCCTCCTCGTAGCAGGTCGGCTCGGGATAGTCGCGGAAGTGGCAATCGGTGACCAGGCAGACTTCATCGTAGTCGTAGAACACCGCGCGCCCGTGCCGCGACACGCCGAAGTTCTTCAGCAGCATGTCGCCGGGGAAGATGTTGTTGCGGGCCATGTCCTTGATCGCCTGGCCGTAGTCGACCGCGGCCTTGCGCGCGGCCTCGGCCTTCTGCTCGCGCAGGTACAGGTTGAGCGGGCGCAGCCGGCGCTGCACGTAGGCCAGGTGGATGATGATGTCCTCGCCTTCTTCGCTGATCCCGTTGCTGCACCGGGTCAGCAGTTCTTCCAGCAGCGCCGGGGAGAAGCGCTTGCGCGGGAAACGCAGGAAGCGGTACGGCTGGGCATCGAGCAGGCGGCCGACGCGGTCCAGGTGGAAGACCAGCGAGTACTTGTCCTCGACCTGCTGGTGGGTCATTTCCTTGGGATAGGCGAACTGGTCGCGGATCACCTTGAACACCAGCGGGTAACTGGGCAGCGTGAACACGGCCATGACCATGCCCGGGGTGCCGTCGGCATGCACCAGCTGCTCGCCGGGCTGGCTGGCGAAGTGGCGGAAGAAGGTGCGGAAACGCTCGGTCTTGCCCTGCTTGGCGCGGCCGAGCACGGTGTAGATCTCGTCGATGGGCTTGGCCGGCAGCAGGGTGCGCAGGAACACCACCGCGTCGCCGACCGTGGGCAGGTCGGCGTGGAAGTAGCTGCGCGAATAGCTGAAGAGCTGGGCGACGTCGGCGCGGTGGGTCAGCACCGCGTCCACGCGCAGGCCGCGCTCGTCATGGACCAGGGCGATCACGCAGGGCGAGAAGCGGTGCTCGCCGAACACCCGCCCGACCAGGTAGGCGCGGCGCTCGCGGTAGAACACGGTGTCCAGCAGCTCGACCGAGCGCACCGGGTTCTCGCCCCAGTGGGCCAGGTCGTCCTGCAGCCGCACCACGATCGCCGCCGCGCAGCGGGTCCGGTGCGCGTAGGGCAGGTTGAAGCGATAGTCGCCCAGGACCCGGGTGAAGGTGTCGGTGGGCCGCAGTTCGGACACCGCGTAGCTGTGCCGTTCGACCGGGTGGGTGATGGCATCGGTGGGCTCGATGTCCATGGCGATGAACTCGATCGCCCCATCCACGCCGCGGGTGCGGAAGAAGCGCCGGGTCAGGGTGTTGTAGAAGGTCTTGAACAGTTCGCGGTCGATCAGGCCGGCGATCAGGCGCCCGTAACTGTCGCGGATCGCCGACCACAGCGC
>SEHC01000538.1 GCA_004173415.1 Lysobacteraceae bacterium | reverse complement strand
CCAGCCGGTTGAGAATGCCTGCCCGATGAACCAGACCCGTGTTTTCCTGATTTTCGCCTGGATCATGGTGGCGACCCTGCTGTGGATGGAGTGGGGCAAGTTCACCGCGCCCAAGCCGGTGGCGACCATGGCCAGCGCGACCCAGGTCGCCGGCGTGCCCAGCAGCGTGCCGGCCGCCGCCAGCGTCGCCGCGGCTTCCACCACCGCTCCGTCTTCGGCGGTTCCCTCGGCGGTCCCGGCCGCGATCCCGGTGACCCAGGCCACCCCGCCGGCCGCGACCGCGGCAGCGTCGGCTTCGCCGCAGGTGGTGGTGACCACCGACCTGCTGCGGGTGACCCTCGATGGCGGCAGCCTGTTGCAGGCCGATCTGCTCAAGTATCCCCAGGCCAAGACGGCCGGCAGTCCGCCGGTACGCCTGTTCACCCAGGATCCGGCCCACTACTACGTGGCCCAGAGCGGCTGGATCAATGCGGCCGGCGTGGCGCCGAGCCACGAGCGCGGTTTCGTGGCCGAGCGCGGCAACGCCCCGGTCACCCTGGCCGATGGCGCCAGCGAAGTGCAGGTTCCGTTCCTTTGGCAGGGCGCCGGTGGGGTGACCATCCGCCGCATCTACACGTTCAAGCGCAACGACTATGCGATCGGCGTGCGCGACGAAGTCGCCAACACCGGTGCCACGCCGTGGCAGGGCACGATCTACCGGCAGTTGCAACGCCAGCCGCCGATCATCAAGACCGGCATGACCAACCCGGAGTCCTTCAGTTTCAGCGGCGCCACCTGGTACAGCACCGAAAAGCAGTATGAGCGCCTCAAGTTCGCCGACTACCTGGACGACGGCAAGCTGCAGCAGTCGGCCACCGGCAGCTGGATCGCCATGCTCCAGCACCATTTCTTCAGCGCCTGGATCGCCGACCCCAAGAGCCAGGTGGTGCTGCAGACCGACCAGATCGGCAGCCATGCGCTGATACGCGAACTCGGCCCGAGCTTGGCTGTCGCCCCGGGCCAGCAGATGGCGACCGATGCGCGCCTGTACGTCGGTCCGAAGCTGATCGAACAGATGAAGGCCCAGGGCGTCCCGGGCCTGCACCGCGCGGTCGACTACAGCCAGTTCTCGATCTTCGACGTGATCGGCCAGGGCCTGTTCTGGATCCTCGACTTCCTGCACGGCTTCATCGGCAACTGGGGCTGGGCGATCATCGGCTTGGTGATCCTGGTCAAGCTGGCGCTGTATCCGTTGTCGGCGGCGCAGTACAAGAGCTTCGCCAAGATGCGCCAGTTCCAGCCGCGCATCGCCCAGCTGAAGGAGCGCTACGGCGACGACAAGCAGAAGTTCCAGTCGGCGATGATGGAGCTGTACAAGAAAGAGAAGATCAACCCGATGGGCGGCTGCCTGCCGATCCTGGTGCAGATGCCGATCTTCCTGGCCCTGTACTGGGTGCTGGTGGAATCGGTCGAGCTGCGGCAGGCGCCGTGGTTCCTGTGGATCCAGGACCTGACCGCGCGCGATCCGTACTTCATCCTGCCGGTGGCCAACATGGTGGTCATGTGGCTGACCCAGAAGATGACGCCG
>SEHC01000087.1 GCA_004173415.1 Lysobacteraceae bacterium | reverse complement strand
CCGGTCCTGCTGCTGGAACAGGACCGGACGCGCTGGGACCCGCTGTTGATCCAGCGCGGACTGGAAGCCCTGGCGCGCGCCCGTGGGCTGGGTGGCGGGCTGGGTCCGTACGCACTGCAGGCCGCGATTGCTGCCTGCCATGCACGCGCGCGCAGCCCCGGGGAAACCGACTGGGCGACCATCGCCGCGCTCTACGCAACCCTGTCGCAGGTCTATCCTTCACCGGTGGTGGAGCTCAATCGCGCGGTCGCCGTGTCGATGGCCGCCGGGCCGCAGGCAGGGCTGGACCTGGTGGACGGGTTGCGGGCCGAACCCGCCCTCGCCCGCTATCACCTGCTGCCCAGCGTGCGTGGCGACCTGCTGGCCAGGCTCGGCCGTCACCACGAAGCCCGCGTGGAGTTCGAGCGCGCCGCCGCCCTCACCCGCAATACGCGGGAGCACGATTTCCTGCTCGAACGCAGTCGCCGCTCGGCCGAGCAGGCGGGCTAGTAGCCTTGCGCCCCAAGGTCCGTCGCCGCGATGGTGGCGGGCGCTAAGGCTGCAGCCCGCCCTGCACCGCCTCCATCTGGATGCGCAGCTGCACGCCCATGTCGAATCCGTAGTCCTTGCCGGCGACCAGGCCGAACTCGTCGCGCTGGAAGGTGGCCGTCGCATCGGCACCGCAAAGCTCACGCTTGAACATCGGGTGCGGGATGCACTTGAACAGCACGATCTTGAGCTCCAGCGGCCGGGTCACGCCGTGCAGGGTCAGCTCGCCCGCCACCCGCGTGGGCGCGCCGTCGACGAAATCGAGCAGGCGCCCCCGGTAGGTCGCCTGCGGGTATCGGGCCGCATCGAAGAATTCCGCGGAGGTGGCCTGTTCGTTCATGGATTCGAGGCCGAAATCCACGCTGGCGATGTCGATGCGCACCTCGACCGTGCCAGTCCCGGCCACCTTGTCGAGGACCAGGCTGCCGCTTGTCGTATTGAACTTCCCCCGCCACACCGAGATGCCCATGTGATCGGCCTCGAAGCTCGGGAAAGTATGGGCCGGATCGATCTGGTAGCTGACCGGTGCCGCGGCGGCAAGGCCTGAGACCGCCAGCAGGCAGGCCCCGATGCCTGGCAAGAAAACGGGCTTCGATGCAGGTGCCCGACGCACCAATCCCTCTGCCTGACCCATGGTTCCGACTCCCTCGTTGATGCCCGCTGCGGGCAGGATAGACCTGCGACGAACCGGGGGCGGCGGTTTCGACCCGATGCCGACCCGCTTCTCCTCACGGCGCTCCCCTGCCCCGCTCAATACATCCAGCGCAGGGTCACCCCGTAGGTCCGGGGAGCGCCCAGGAAGGCGTTCCATGAGCCGGTCTGCAACGGCGCGTCGAAGCCGACCTGGATGTATTCCTCGTCGGTGAGGTTCTGCGCCCACAACTCCACCGCCCAGCGCTTGTCCCGGGCCGCGATGCCCAGCCGCGCGTTGACCACCGTGTAGGCCTGCTGCTGCTTCTGCGGATCCAGGTCCGAGCCGGTGTTGTACTCGGACGAGTACCTGGCGCCGAGGTTGAAGCGCCCGGCCAGGCGGGCGCCCAGGCCCCATTCGTAGGTCACCGAAGCCGACGTCGACCACTTCGGCGCGAAGGCCGCCCGCGCACCCGGCAACAGCCGCAGGTCCGCGTCGGGCAGCAGGTCCTCGCCGTAGTGCGCGTCGGTGTAGGTCGCCCCGCCCTGCAGCATCAGCCCCTTGCGCGGCTGCCACAGGATCTCGGCATCGAGGCCCCGGGTCTCCAGCTCCGGGATCGAACGCACCACGTAACTGGTGCCGAGGAAACTGTTGAGCTGGAAGTCGCTGTAGGTCTGCTGGAACAGCGAGGCGTTGACCAGCAGGTTGCCGTCGCTCCAAGTGGTCTTGGCGCCGAGTTCATAGCTGTCCACGAACTCGCCGGCGAACGAGGTGTCGTCCACCGGCACGATCCCCGATGCACCGCTGCTGAGGCCGTTGGCCGACTGCACCCGGTCCAGGTTGAAACCGCCTGCCTTGTAGCCGCGCGCAGCCGACAGGAAGGTCATCACCCGGTCGCTCCACCGGTACGCCGCCTTGAACGTGCCCGACCATTCCTTTTCGTCACGCTCCTGGTGGGTCGCGCGCCCGTGGTGCAGGGAATTGGACCACGGCAGGCACATGTAGCCGATCACGGTCGGCACCAGGGCCGGGATGAACGCGGCCGGCACGCCGCGTCCGGCCAGCGCCGCGCCCACTTGGGCGGGATTGACCAGCCCGGCGGTGCAGCCCAGACCACCGTTGGGATTGGCGTAGGCCGAATCCACTTCCTTGCGCTCGCTGGTGTAGCGCAGGCCCAGGGTCAGGTCCAGCGCGTCGCTGGCATGCCAGGTCAGGTTGGTGAACAACGCATCGCTGGTCGAATTCTGCGCGAACGCATCGCGCGAGCCCGTGCCGACGAACGTGGTTCCGTAGGGGCGCCCGGCCGCCTGTGAGAGGAAGGTCGCCGCCCCCGCGGTGTTCACCAGCCCGGCCGGGAACGCCGCGGCGATGTTGTTCAGCAGTGCGATCGAGAGATAGGGCTCGTAGGCACTGCCCATGCTGATGGAATCATGCCGGGCCAGGTCTTCGTCGGCGTGGAAGAAGCCCAGCATCCAGTCCAGCCGTTCGCTGCTGCCGGTCAGGCGGAACTCCTGGCTGAAGGTCTCGAAATTCACCGCGTTGTCGTCCGGCCCGTAGCGCCGGACCCAGATGTCGGCGGTGCTGAAGTCCAGGTCCGCGCCGCTGATCGCGTCCCACTTGCGGAAGGCGCTGATCGAAGTCAGCGTCGCCCCGCCGAGCCACGGCGTCTGCCAGTTCACTTCAGCCGAAAGCCCCTTGTCCTTCACGTCCTGGGTCGTGTCGCGGTTGCTGTAGGCGATGCGCGCGAACGGGTCGGCGCCGGGACTGACCCCTGCCCCGCCGGCCAGTGCGTCGACGATGGCCGCGGTCGGCCCGCGGGTGGTGGTGACGCCGACGCAGCAGTTCTCCTCGCGGCTGGTGAAGTCGGCGATGAAGTTGATGTCCAGCGTGTCGCTGGGCTCCAGGAGCAGCTGTCCGCGCAGCGAGTGGAAGTTGAGGTCGCCGTCCTGGTCGAGAGTCCGCGGCCCGGCGCCGGTCTCGACGTCGGTGAAGCCGTCACGCTTGCGCTTGGCCGCGTAGACGCGGAAGGCGGCGTTTTCGCCGAGTGCGTCGTTGTACGCGGCCGAGACCCCGAGCGCGCCGTGGTTTCCTGCCGTGACTTCGGCCTCCGCGCCCTGCGAATAGCTGGGCCGGCGGGTGATGACGTGGATGACGCCGGCCGAGGTGTTCTTGCCGAACACGGTGCCCTGCGGCCCCTTCAGTACTTCGATGCGCTCGATCTCGCCCAGGTCGCCGAAGCCCACGCCGTTGCGCGGCCGGTACACGCCATCGATGACCACGCCGACCGACGATTCCAGGCCCGGGTTGTCGCCCACCGTGCCAACGCCGCGGATCCGCGCGGTGGTCTGTGTTTCCGACGACGTGCTGGTCACGCTCAGCCCCGACACCAGCAACTGCATGTCCTTGATATCGCGCACCCCGGTGTCCTGCAGCAGTTGCTCCGGCAGCACGGTCAGGGTGATCGGCACATCCTGCAAGGCCTCCTCGCGCTTCTGCGCGGTGACGACCAGGGTGTCGAGCGTGACCGGCTCCTGGCTGGCCTCCGCCTGCCGACTCGCGGGCGTGGCCTGCGCCTGCGCCTGCGCAGCCAGCGGCATGCCCCCCAATGCGGCCACGACGGCGATCGCCAGCAGGTTGTTGCGCGGTTTACGTGATGCCATGTTGATGCCCTCCCTTGTGGTGGACAACCACCGCGCGATGGATCGGCGGCTTCCTCGCGCTGCTCCCCAGCGCGCGGAGGGTTGCTGTTTGCGGCCTGCCGGAAACGGGCTGCCGGAGCAGCCTGCTTCCAACCGGTTTTGCTGACCCGGGAAATCCGCGTCGGGCCGGAAACTAGCACAAGGTTTTAATTGGAAATGGAACTTGGAAAGCGCCTGATTCAAGCCGTTTCAGCGCACTGGAGACGATCCACGGGTGTGTCCGTGGCGACAGGCACGGCAATGCTCCCGTGAGCGTTATAAGGCCCGGGGGCATGGCGGCAGCGCGTCAGCACCAGTTACCCGATCAGGCTTCCTGCAACCCTCGGCTGTAGCGCTCCAGGTGCTCGGCGGTGCTGCCGCAACGCAGTTCGAACGCGAGCAGGCGCTTGAAGTAATGGCTCACGTCCAGTTCGTCGGTCATGCCCATTCCGCCATGCAGCTGCACCGCCTGCTGGCCGATGTACCGCGCCGCCTGGCCCATCAATGCCTTGGCCGCGGACAGGCTTGCGTGGCGCTCGGCCACGTCCGGATTCAGGCATTGCGAAGTCGCCAGGTACGACATCGATCGCGCCTGCTCCAGGTGCATCAGCATTTCGGCCATGCGGTGCTGCAACGCCTGGAAGCTGCCGATCGACACGCCGAACTGGGTTCGCGAACGGCTGTATTCAATCGTCGCGGCCAGGATCCTGTCCATGGCCCCGAACGCCTCCGCGCACAGCGCCGCCAGCCCGTAGTCCAGCGCCGCTTCGACGCCGGCGGACGCATCGCCGCCCAGCCTGGCGTCGCCGTCGACGAGGACCTGATCCAGGCAGATTTCCGCGGCCACCTGCCCATCCACGGTGAGGCAAGGCGCCAGGCCCACGCCTTCGGCATTGGCGGCAACCGCGAACAGGCCGCTTGCACCGTCGACGCGCGCCGACACCAGCAGCAGGTCGGCCACCGGCGCGTGATAGGCCAACGATTTGGCGCCATCCAGGAGCCAGCCCTCGCCGCTGCGCGAAGCCGTGGTCTGCGGCACTTGGGACCCAAGGCCCATGCCGGGTTCCGCATGCGCCAGCACTGCGATCGTTTCGCCGCTGGCCAGGCTCGGCAGCCAGAGATCGCGCTGCGCCGGCGAACCCAGGCCCACGATGGCATGGGTGGCGACGACCGCGCTGGACAGGAACGGCTCCAGCAGCAGGCCTTCGCCGATGGCGTTGCCCACCAGCATCGTGCCTACCGGCCCGGCGCCGATGCCGCCCTCCTCCTCAGGGATGTTGATCGCCAGCAGGCCGAGCTCGCCCAGCTGCGTCCACGCCTCGCGCGACCAGCCCGGCGCAGAGCCGAGCACCTGCCGCCGATGCTCGAAACCATAGCGCTCGGCCACGTAGCGGCGCGTGGTGTCCAGCAACATCTGCTGTTCTTCGCTGTACGCAAAATCCATGTCCGCTCCTACAGGCCCAGGATCATCTGGGCGATGATGTTGCGCTGGATCTCGTTGGATCCACCGAAGATGCTGAGCTTGCGCAGGTTGAGGTAAGCCGCCGTCGCCCGGGCCCGCTCGCCGCTGCCATCGCCGAATGCCAGCCCCTGCCCGCCCAGCAGTTCGACCTGCAGTTCGGAGATGCGTTGCATGATCTCGGTGCCGCGGATCTTCAGCAGCGAAGCCTCCGGACCGGGCGCCTGCTGCCTGGCCTCGGCGAAGATCACGCGCAGGTTGGTGATCTCCAGTGCACGCAGTTCGATCTCCACCTGGGCGATGCGGCTGGCGAAGACCGGGTCCTGCAGCATCGAGGCCCCGCCCTTCGGCTGGGCAGCCGCCATCCGCTTCAAGCGGGCCAATTCGCGCCTGCTCGCGCCGATGCCGGCGATGTTGGTGCGCTCGTGGCCGAGCAGGAACTTGGCGTAGGTCCAGCCCTGATTCTCTTCGCCGACCCGGTTGGCCGCCGGCACGCGCACGTTGTCGAACCAGATCTCGTTGACCTCGAAGCTGCCGTCCAGCAGGCGCGTCGGGCGCACCGTGATCCCGGGCGACTTCATGTCGACCAGCAGGAAGGAGATGCCTTTCTGCGGCTTGCCGCTGGCATCGGTCCGCACCAGGCAGAAGATCCAGTCGGCGAACTGGCCCAGGGTGTTCCAGACCTTCTGTCCATTGAGGACGTAGTCATCGCCATCGCGCTCGGCTTTCATCTTCAGCGAGGCCAGGTCCGAGCCCGAGCCCGGCTCCGAATATCCCTGGCACCACCAGTCCTCGGCAGCGAGGATCCGCGGCAGGAAATACTGTTGTTGCTCCGGGCTGCCGTAGCGCATCAGCACCGGCGCGACCATCTTCAGTCCGAAGGCCAGCTGCGCAGGCGCGTCGGCCAGCGCGCACTCGGTCTCGAAGATGTACTGCCGGGCCTTGCTCCAGCCGGTGCCGCCGAACTCGACCGGCCAGCCGGGAGCGCCCCAGCCATGGGCATGCAGGATCTTCTGCCACTCCTGGATGTCATCGCGGATCCGGCTGTGGTCGCCGATCCGCACGCGCTCGCGGATCGCGTCAGGCAGGTGGCTGGCAAGGAACCGGCGCACTTCTTCGCGAAATGCCTGTTCTTCGGTACTGAAATCAAGATCCATGCGGACTCCGCCGGCCAGTCAGGAAATGGTTGGGTAATAACGCACCAGCATCTGCGCGATGCAGGCCGGCTTCTGCCCATGTTCGATGTCTACGGTGGCGGTCCAGTGCGCCTGCACGCCACCGGCGGCGGGTTCCAGCCGGTCCAGCCACAGGCGCGCGCGCACCCGCTGCCCTGCTAGCACCGGTGCCGGCAGGCGCACCCGGTCCAGGCCGTAGTTGACCGCCATGCCGATTCCATCGATGCGCAAGCTGGATTCGGCCAACTGCGGCAACAGGGAAAGGGTCAGGTAGCCATGGGCGATGGTCGCGCCGTACGGGGATTCGCGCCGCGCCCGCTCTGGATCGACATGGATCCATTGCTGGTCGCCGGTGGCGTCGGCGAACCGCTGGATACGCTGCTGGTCGATCGCCAGCCAGTCGCTGCACGCGGCCTCCTTGCCGACCCATGCCGGAAGCGCGTCGATTCCCGCGATCACGCGCATGGCGGCGCCCTCAGCCACGCAGTGCCGCCTCGAGCTGGGCGCGCTGTTCCGGCCTGCCGGCGAAGGGATCGGCGGGGTTGCGCAGCGCGACCAGGTCCTGTGCGCCCTGCAGCACCGCGGCCAACGCATCGGGGTGGGAGACGATGTAGAAGGCCTGAGCCCGGATCGCATCGAAGGTGCGCTCGGCCATCCCGGCGGCGCTGAGCTTGCCGGAGGTCACCGCCTTGCTGACCATCGCCTGGGCGACGAGCTGGGAGCGCGTCGGCGGCCCGGGATTGGCCAGCTCCGCGGGCCGGTTGCGATGCGACTGGTGGATGCCGGTGGGAATGAAATAAGGGCACAGCACCGAGCAGTGCACCTGTCCGGTCACCAGCGAAAGGTCGTGGAACAGGGTTTCGCTCAAAGAGACGACTGCGTGCTTGGCGACGTTGTAGGCGCCCAGGTTGGGCTGGTTGAGCAGGCCGGCCATGGACGCGGTGTTGACGATGTGGCCGCGATAACCCGGGTCGGCCTGGGCCGCGGCCAGCAT
>SEHC01000537.1 GCA_004173415.1 Lysobacteraceae bacterium | reverse complement strand
ATGGGCATGCTGACCGGGATCGGAGGCGGCATCGCCCGCGACATCCTGCTGGCCCGCGTGCCCCTGGTGCTGCAGGCCGAGTTGTATGCGGTGGCCGCCCTGGCTGGCGCGGCGGTGGTGGCGCTGGGCCACTGGCTGCACGTGCCGGTGTTGGCCTCGTCGCTGCTCGGGGCCTGCCTCTGCTTCGGCCTGCGGGTCATGGCCATGAAATACGGCTGGCACCTGCCCGTCGCCCTGCAATCCTCATCCGATCCGCCGCCGCCCGAGGGCGAGCAACGCTGAGTCCGCGCGTGCACGCCAGCCCCGGGCCGATGCCTGCACAATGGGCCGATGATCGACGCCACCAGCCCCAAGTCGCCAGGCAAGCCCCGTAATGCCGGCCCCAGCCTGCGCGAACGCTTCAATGCGATGCGCAACCTGCCGCCGTTCCTCAGGCAGATATGGGCGACCAGCCGCTGGCTGACCATCGCCAGCCTGGGCCTGCGGCTGGTCCGTGCGCTGTTGCCCATCGTCACCCTGTACATCGGCAAGCTGATCATCGACGAGGCGGTGCGCCTGGTCGGACTGGGCCTGGGCTTCGACAGCCTGGGCGATGCACTGCGCGGCGGCCAGCTCGACCATCTTCTGTGGCTGCTGGGCCTGGAGTTCGTGCTGGCCATCCTGTCCGACCTGCTGGGGCGGATGGTCAGCTATGCCGACTCGCTGCTCTCGGAACTGTTCACCAACGCCACCAGCATCCGCCTGATGGAGCATGCGGCGACCCTGGACCTGGAGGACTTCGAGGACCCCGACCTGCAGGACAAGCTGGACCGGGCGCGGCGCCAGACCATGGGCCGCATGAACCTGATGAGCACCCTGTTCGGCCAGGTCCAGGATGCGATCACCGTGGTCGGCTTCGCCGCCGGCCTGCTGGTGTACGCGCCGTGGCTGATCGTGCTGCTGGCCGTGGCGCTGATCCCGGCCTTCATCGGCGAGGCCCATTTCAACGCGATGGGCTATTCGCTCAACTTCCAGTGGACCCCGGAACGGCGCCAGCTGGAATACGTGCGCCAGACCGGGGCCAGCGTGGAAAGCGCCAAGGAGGTGAAGATCTTCAACCTCCACCACTTCCTGATCGCGCGCTACCGCGCCCTTGCGGACAAGTTCTACAAGGCCAACCGCGCCCTGGCCAGGAAGCGCGCGTGGTGGGGGGCGGTGTTCGCGGCCCTGGGCACACTGGGCTACTACATCGCCTATGGCTACATCGCCTGGCGCACCGTGCGCGGCGATTTCAGCATCGGCGACCTGACCTTCCTGGCCGGCAGCTTCCGCCGCCTGCGCCAGTTGCTGGAAGGACTGCTGGTCGGTTTTTCCCAGGTCGCCAGCCAGGCGCTGTACCTGGACGACCTGTTCTCGTTCTTCGAGATCGAACCGGAGATCACCTCGCCGGAAAACCCGGTCGCCGTGCCGAAACCGATCACCCGCGGCTTCGTGTTCGAGGACGTGGGCTTCCGCTACCCGGACGCCGAGCGCTGGGCGGTGCGCCACCTGAGCTTCGAACTGCGCGCCGGCGAAGTGCTGGCCCTGGTCGGCGAGAACGG
>SEHC01000536.1 GCA_004173415.1 Lysobacteraceae bacterium | reverse complement strand
CACATCGAGCCCCGCCGCGGCCAGGCGACGGTTGCCCAGGGCCTCCGCAAGCGCGTCCTCGTCGACGATGCCCCCGCGCGCGATGTTGACCAGGGTGGCGGTGGGTTTCATCTTCGCCAGGGCGCGGGCGTCGATCACATGATGGCTGTCTTTCGAATACGGCAGCACCAGCATCAGGTGGTCCGCCCGGCCGAGCAGCGTGTCGAAGTCGACGTAGGAGGCGCGCGCTTCCTGTTCAACGGCCCCGGACAGCCGGGTGCGGTTGTGGTACAGCACCTCCATGTCGAAGCCCGACGCACGGCGGGCGATGCCCCGGCCGATCCGGCCCATGCCGAGGATGCCCAGCGTGCTGCGGTGGAGGTCGGCGCCGAGCATGCTCTGGAACGACCACTGCCGCCACTGGCCCTCGCGCAACCAGCGTTCGGATTCGGAGATCCGCCGCGCCGCCGCCATCAGCAGGGCGAAACCGAAGTCGGCGGTGGTCTCGGTCAGCACGTCGGGGGTATTGGTGGCGACTATGCCGGCCCCGGACAGGGCGCCAAGGTCCAGGTTGTTGTAGCCGACGCCGACGTTGGCGATGGCCTTCAGCGTCGATGCGCCGGCGATCTCGGCCGGGCCGATGTGCTCGTTCAGGGTCACCAGCGCGCCATCGACGCCAGCCAGCGCGGCCGCGACCTCGGCCGGCGAGTGCTGCGCCACCTCCCGGGTGGACATGACTTCGAAAAACCGGTCCAGGCGGGCGATCACGTCGTCGAACAGCGGCTGCGACACCCAGACCCGCGGACGCAACTCAGCCATGGCTTCCAGCGACAGGCACGCTGCCTGGAACCAGCGGCGCCACGGGACCCACGTCGCCGCACTGGGCGCGATGGCGCAGGGCCTGGTCGATCAGCACCAGCGCCATCATCGCCTCGGCGATCGGCGTGGCGCGGATGCCGACGCAGGGGTCGTGGCGGCCGGTGGTGACGACCTCCGCCGGGTTGCCTTCGATATCCACCGTGTTGCCCGGCAGGCGCAGGCTGGAGGTGGGCTTGAGCACGATCGAGGCGGTGACCTGCTGGCCGGTGGAGATGCCGCCGAGGATCCCGCCGGCATGGTTGGAGATGAAGCCCTGCGGGGTGATTTCGTCGCGGTGTTCGGTGCCCTTCTGGGTGACCGCGGCGAAGCCGTCGCCGATCTCCACGCCCTTGACCGCGTTGATGCTCATCAACGCCGCGGCCAGGTCGCCGTCGAGCTTGCCGTAGACCGGCTCGCCCCATCCGGGCGGCACTCCGTCGGCGGCCACGTTGACCCGCGCACCGACCGAGTCGCCGGACTTGCGCAGGGCATCCATGTAGCTCTCCAGCACCGGCACCTGTTCGGCCGAGGGCCAGAAGAACGGGTTGCCCTCGATCGCGTCCCAGTCGAAAGACTGCGGGGTGATCTCGCCCAGCTGGGCCAGGTAGCCGCGGATGCGGATGCCGGAATGCAGGGCCAGCCATTTCTTGGCGATGACCGCAGCGGCCACGCGCATGGTCGTCTCGCGGGCCGAGGACCGGCCGCCGCCGCGCGGGTCGCGGATGCCGTACTTCTGCCAGTAGGTG
>SEHC01000086.1 GCA_004173415.1 Lysobacteraceae bacterium | reverse complement strand
ATCTTTTCATCTCGATCAAGGGATATAAGCCGAATGTCCAACTACCTCTTCACCTCCGAATCGGTCTCCGAAGGCCATCCGGACAAGGTCGCCGACCAGATCTCCGATGCCGTGCTCGACGCCATCCTGGCCCAGGACAAGCGCGCGCGCGTGGCCTGCGAGACCATGGTCAAGACCGGTGTGGCGATCGTCGCCGGCGAGATCACCACCAGCGCCTGGATCGACCTGGAGGCGCTGACCCGCAAGGTGATCGTGGACATCGGCTATGACAGCAGCGAAGTCGGCTTCGACGGCGCCACCTGCGGCGTGCTCAACCTGATCGGCAAGCAGTCGCCCGACATCAACCAGGGCGTCGACCGCAAGAAGCCGGAAGAACAGGGCGCAGGCGACCAGGGCCTGATGTTCGGCTATGCCACCAATGAGACCGACAGCTACATGCCGGCGGCCATCCACCTCTCGCACCGCCTGGTCGAGCAGCAGGCCAAGGTCCGCAAGCAGAAGAAGTCGCCGCTGCCGTGGCTGCGCCCGGACGCCAAGTCGCAGGTCACCCTGCGCTATGAGAACGGCAGGGCCGTGGCCATCGACGCGGTGGTCCTGTCCACCCAGCACGACCCGGACGTGAAGCAGAAGGACCTGGTCGAAGCCGTGCGCGAGACCATCCTCAAGCCGGTGCTGCCGGCCAAGTGGCTGCACAAGGGCACCCAGTTCCACATCAACCCGACCGGCAAGTTCGTGATCGGCGGGCCGGTGGGCGACTGCGGCCTGACCGGGCGCAAGATCATCGTCGACACCTACGGCGGCTGGGCCCGTCACGGTGGCGGCGCGTTCTCGGGCAAGGATCCGTCCAAGGTCGACCGTTCGGCCGCCTACGCCGCGCGTTACGTCGCCAAGAACGTGGTCGCGGCCGGCCTGGCCGACCGTTGCGAAGTGCAGGTCAGCTACGCCATCGGCGTGGCCCACCCGACCTCGATCTCGGTCACCACCTTCGGCACCGGCAAGATCGCCGACGACAAGATCGAGAAGCTGATCCGCAAGCATTTCGACCTGCGCCCGTACGGCATCCTGCAGATGCTCGACCTGATCCACCCGATGTACCAGCAGACCGCTTCCTACGGCCACTTCGGCCGCAAGGCCAAGGAATTCACCTACACCGACGGCGCCGGCAAGCAGCACACCGCCACCGCGTTCTCGTGGGAGAAGACCGACAAGGCCGAGGAACTGCGCAAGGCCGCCGGTTTGAAGTGACGGCCTGGCGCGCCCGTGCATCGCACGGGCGCCTTTGCCAAGCCGTCATCCCGCGAAAGGCGGGGATCCATGGAACGGGCCGCCTAGCGGCCCGTTCTGTTTTTCGTAGTACTGCCATTAATACCGATTGGATTGTTTGCCTTGAATAGTTCTGCCGACAAGAAAAGCGACTCATCCACTGATCCGGCGCACGAAGCGCTGGAACTGCTGGAGTCCATCGCGACCGACCGCACCGTGCTCGACGCCTGGCCCGAGGAAGCGCGCGTGCGCCTGCACAAGGCCATCGCCTCGATCTACCACCCCGAGCCCAAGCTGCGCAGGAAGAAGTCGAAGGAACTGGAGCGCGAGCGCCACGCCGAGAAACTGCGTCGCGCCGATGCCCTGCTCGACCAGACCGGGATCCGGGCGCTGCGGCGTGCGCCCGTGTTCACTACCCCGAACTACTTCCCGCCCGCCGGCTTCGTTGCCCAGGACAGCGCGGACGAAGCGCGCACGCCGCTGGAGTCGCCGGAACTGCGCCACTGCTACGTGTGCAAGCAGAAGTTCACCCAGCTGCATCACTTCTACGACCAGATGTGCCCGCAATGCGCCGAGTTCAATTTCTTCAAGCGCACCGAACTGGCCGACCTCGGCGGGCGCGTGGCGTTGCTGACCGGCGGCCGGGTCAAGATCGGCTACCAGGCCGGCCTCAAGCTGCTGCGCGCCGGCGCGCAGCTGATCGTCACCACCCGTTTCGCCCGTGATTCGGCCGCCCGCTACGCCAGCGAACCCGACTTCGCCGACTGGGCGCACCGGCTGGAGATCTTCGGCCTGGACCTGCGCCATACGCCCAGCGTGGAAGCCTTCTGTCGTGAACTGGCGGGCAAGTATCCGCGCCTGGACTTCATCATCAACAACGCCTGCCAGACCGTGCGCCGCCCGCCCGAGTTCTACGCCCACATGATGGACGCCGAGACCGCGGCGCTGCGCGACACGCCCGAGCACGTGCGCAAGCTGCTGGGCAGCTACGAAGGGCTGCGCAGCCACGACCTGCTGCCGGAGGCGGCCGGCATGCAGGTGGCGATCAAGCAGGGCCTGCCCGGCGTGGCGGGACTGACCCACGCCGCCGAGCTCTCGCAGGTGCCGCTGCTGGCCGAGGAACTGCTGGGGCAGAAGCACCTGTTTCCCGAGGGCCGCCTGGACCAGGACCTGCAGCAGGTCGACCTGCGCGGGCGCAATTCCTGGCGCCTGCAGATGGCGGAAGTCCCTTCGGTGGAACTGCTGGAGACCCAACTGGTCAACGCCATCGCGCCGTTCATCATCAATGCGCGCCTGAAGCCGCTGATGCTGCGCACGAACAATCGCGACAAGCACATCGTCAACGTGTCGGCGGTGGAGGGCCAGTTCTACCGCAACTTCAAGACCACCCGGCATCCGCACACCAACATGGCCAAGGCCGCGCTGAACATGATGACCCGCACCGCCGCCGCCGATTACCACGGCGACGGCATCCACATGAACAGCGTCGACACCGGCTGGGTGACCGACGAGGATCCGGTGGAACTGGCCGCGCGCAAGACCGTGGAGGAACGCTTCCATCCGCCGCTGGACATCGTCGATGGCGCCGCGCGCATCGTCGACCCAATCATCCACGGCCTGAACACCGGTGAGCACGTCTGGGGCCAGTTCCTGAAGGACTACCGGCCCACCGACTGGTGATGCCCGCCGACTGCTGATGCCGGCCGCGGTCGCAGGTCACCGCCCCCGGCATCGACCGGTCATCGCCGGACTGCGAATTCCGTCGCAGCTTGCGCCCGGCGGCGGCGCGCCGATCGCGGCGTGCTTCCGCTACCATCGCCGCATGGGGAACCACGACAACCGCAGGCCGATCGCGGCGCGGGCCACCGGCTGGGCGAAATCGCTCGCCGCGGCGCTCGCGCAGTCTTCCATCACGCCCAACCAGATCTCGGTCATCAGCATCTTCTTCGCCGCGGTAGGCGCGATGGCGCTGGCCTGGGCACTGTCCCCGCTGGGCCTGCTGCTGTGCGCGGCCTGCGTGCAGTTGCGCCTGCTGTGCAACCTGCTCGACGGCATGGTCGCGGTCGAAGGCGGCAAGCAGACGCCCACCGGCGGGCTTTACAACGAGTTGCCCGACCGCATCGCCGACTCGCTGCTGATCGTGGCGCTGGGCCATGCGGTCCTGCATCCCTGGCTGGGCTGGCTGGGGGCGCTGCTGGCGGTGCTGACCGCCTACGTGCGCGTGTTCGGCGGCAGCGCCGGCCTGGCCCAGGACTTCCGCGGGCCGATGGCCAAGCCGCATCGCATGGCCCTGCTCACCGTTGCCTGCCTGCTGGGGGCGGCGGAGCTGCACTGGAACGGCACCCGCCACGCACTGCTCGCCGCGTCGGCGCTGATCGCCATCGGCTCGGCGCTGACCTGCTTCACCCGCATCCGCGCGATGGCCGCACTCCTCCAGCAGAAGGGCTGAGGCCTTGTTCTCGCGCCTGTTGGTGGTGCTGGTGAAACTCTTCCTCGGCGCCTACCCGCGCTGGTCGGGCTCGCGGCCCACCGGCAGGCAACGCATCTATTTCGCCAACCATGCCAGCCACGTCGATACCGTGGCCTTGTGGTCGGCGCTGCCACCGCGCCTGCGCAGGCGCACGCGACCGGTGGCGGCGCGCGATTACTGGGGCAGCGGCATCCGCCATTTCCTCGCCCGCAGGGGATTCAACGCGGTGCTGATCGAACGCCACCGCGGACAATCGGAGGGCGATCCGCTGCAACCGCTGCATGACGCGCTGGCCGACCGCAGTTCGCTGATCCTGTTCCCGGAAGGGACCCGCAACAGCGAGCCGGACCTGCTGCCGTTCAAGTCGGGCCTGTTCCACCTGGCCACCCGCCATCCGGACCTGGAGCTGATCCCGGTCTACCTGGACAACGCCCGCCGGAGCATGCCCAAGGGCAGCCTGCTGCCGGTGCCACTGATCTGCACGGTGCGCTTCGGCGCGCAACTGCAACGCGTTGATGGGGAAACCAAGGAAGAGTTCCTGCAGCGCGCGCGCAGCGCGGTGGCGGCATTGGCATGAGCGGCGACTTTTCCACCGGCGTCCTGAGCTTGGACAACTTCCTCCACACCGCGCTGGTCCGCGCCCCGCAGAAGTTCTGGTGGGTGATCGCCGGGGTCCTCGGCATCCTGGTGCTGGCCAGCCTGATCGGCTGGATCCTGCACCGGCGCAAGCCCGGCCCGGTGGTCGACAACCTCAATGCCCGCGTGCGCGCCTGGTGGGTGATGGTGGGCGTGCTGGCGGCCTGCTTCCTGCTGGGCAAGGTGGCCACGCTGGTGCTGTACGGCCTGCTGTCGTTCTTCGCCCTGCGCGAGTTCCTGACCCTCACCCCGACCCGGCGCGGCGACCACCTGTCGCTGTGCCTGTGCTTTTACGTCGCCATCCCGCTGCAGTACTGGCTGATCGGCATCGACTGGTACGGCCTGTTCGTCATGTGCATCCCGGTGTTCGGCTTCCTGCTGCTGCCGGCGGTCTCGGCCCTGTCCGGTGACACCGAGAACTTCCTGGAACGCAACACCAAGGTCCAGTGGGGCCTGATGCTGACCGTGTACTGCCTGAGCCACGCGCCGGCGTTGATGCTGCTGCGCATCCCCGGCTACGAGGGCCAGAACCTGCTGCTGCTGTTCTACCTGCTGCTGGTGGTGCAACTGAGCGACGTGCTGCAGTACGTGTTCGGCAAGCTGTTCGGCCGGCACCTGCTGGCGCCGCAGGTCAGCCCGTCGAAGACCGTCGAGGGCCTGGTCGGGGGCGGCCTGGCCGCCGCCGCCGTGGGCGCGTCCCTGTGGTGGATCACCCCGTTCACGCCCCTGCAGTCGGGCCTGCTGTCCCTGCTGATCGTGGTCTGCGGCTTCCTCGGCGGCCTGGCCCTGTCGGCGGTCAAGCGCAGCCTGGGGGCCAAGGACTGGGGCGAGATGATCGAGGGCCACGGCGGCATCCTCGACCGGCTGGACTCGGTGGTCTATGCCGCGCCGGTGTTCTTCCACGTGGTCCGCTACCTGTACCAGTAAGCGTCGGCGGGGCCGCGCCGGGTACAATGGCGCATGTCACTCATGCAACTACAGCGCGTCGATTTCAGCATCGGCGGCCCGCTCCTCCTCGAACACGTCGACCTGACCCTGGAAGCCAACGAACGCGTATGCATCGTCGGCCGCAACGGCGCGGGCAAATCCACCCTGATGCGGCTCCTGGCCGGCGAGATCACCCCCGACGACGGCGAAGTCCGCCTGCAGAACGGCGTGGTGGTCGCGCGCATGGCCCAGGAAGTGCCGCAGGACACCAGCGGCACGGTCTTCGACGTGGTCGCCGAGGGACTGGGCGACCTGGGCCACCTGCTGGCCCAGTACCACCACGCCCTGCACGACGGCGACATGGAGGCCATGGGCGAGGCGCAGGAGAAGATCGAGGCCCAGCACGGCTGGGACCTGGACCTGCGCGTGCAGCAGGTGCTGACCAAGCTGGAACTGCCGGAAGACGCCGACTTCGCCGCCTTGTCCGGGGGCATGAAGCGCCGGGTGCTGCTGGCCCAGGCACTGGTGCGCAAGCCCGACATCCTGCTGCTGGACGAGCCGACCAACCACTTGGACATCGACGCGATCGCCTGGCTGGAAGGTTTCCTCAAGCAGTTCGAGGGCAGCATCGTCTTCGTCACCCACGACCGCAGCTTCCTGCGCGCGCTGGCCACCCGCATCGTCGAGATCGACCGCGGCCAGGTCAGCAGCTGGCCGGGCGACTATGAAAACTACCTGCGCCGGCGCGAGGAGCGCCTGCATGCCGAGGCCCAGGAGAACGCGCGCTTCGACAAGCTGCTGGCCCAGGAAGAAATCTGGATCCGCCAGGGCATCAAGGCCCGCCGCACCCGCAACGAAGGCCGGGTCACCGCGCTGAAGGCGCTGCGCCGCGAGCGCTCGCAACGCCGCGACCTCAGCGGCAACGTCAACATGGCGGTGTCTGCGGCACAGAAGTCCGGCAAGAAGGTCATCGAAATCGAGGGCGTCACCCAGGCCTACGACGGCCGCGTGCTGCTGGACAACGTGTCGACGACGATCCTGCGCGGCGACCGGGTCGGCATCATCGGGCCCAACGGCGCCGGCAAGTCCACCCTGCTGAAGATCCTGCTCGGCGAACTGCAGCCGCAGGCTGGCGAAGTGACCCTGGGCACCGGCCTGCAGGTGGCCTATTTCGACCAGCACCGCAGCCAGCTCAACGACAGCCTGAACGCGCTGGAGAACGTGGCCGAGGGGCGCGACTTCATCGAGATCAATGGCAGCCGCAAGCACATCATCGGCTACCTGCAGGACTTCCTGTTCTCGCCCGAACGCGCCCGCGCGCCGATCACCCGCCTGTCCGGCGGCGAGCGCAACCGCCTGCTGCTGGCCAAGCTGTTCGCGCAGCCGTCCAACCTGCTGGTGATGGACGAACCGACCAACGACCTGGACGTGGAAACGCTGGAGCTGCTGGAAGAACTGCTCGGCGAGTACAAGGGCACCCTGCTGCTGGTCAGCCACGACCGCGAGTTCATCGACAACGTGGTCACCAGCACCCTGGTGCTGGAAGGCAAGGGCCGCCTGGCCGACTACGTGGGCGGCTACAGCGACTGGGTCCGGCAGCGGCCAGGCGCGCTGTTCAACGCCGAAGCCGCCACGCCCCTGAAGGCCTCGCCGAGCCCGGTGCAGGCCACGGCCGCGGCCGCGGCGCCCCGGCGCAAGCTGAGCTACAAGGACCAGCGCGAACTCGAGCAGCTGCCGGCGCGCATCGAGGCGCTGGAAGCCGACATCGCCGCGCGTGCGGCCTCCATGAACGAGCCGAAGTTCTACCAGCAGGACAGCGCCGCGATCCTGGCTTTCAACGAAGCTTCGGCCCGGCTGCAGGCAGACCTGGAACAGGCTTACCAGCGCTGGAACGAACTCGACGCCTGACCCTGGATGCCCATGCAGGAGCGACGCGAGTCGCGAAACCGGTAGCATTGATGTAGCGCCAGCTTCGCGACTCGCGTCGCTCCTACAGGAACGGGGACCCATATGCAGGCATCAATAGCGACGTTCCAGACCCGCGACGGCCTTTCGCTGCACCTCAATGACTGGCCGGTGGCGCAGCCACGCGCGCGCATGCTGCTGGTCCATGGCCTGGGCGAGCACAGCGGTCGCTACGCGGCGTTGGCCGGCGACCTCAATGCGCTGGGGATCTCGGCCCGTGCCTTCGACCATCGCGGCCATGGGAAATC
>SEHC01000085.1 GCA_004173415.1 Lysobacteraceae bacterium | reverse complement strand
TCCAGCAACGCCACCCAGAATGCCTCCGGCAACTCGGCGGTGACCGGCACGCTGTAATGCCAGTCATTGGCGAAGGCCGCGCATTTCACCGCGTCCTTCTCGGTCATCAGCACCGGCAGCTCGCTGCCCAGGTCCAGGTCGCCGGCCACGTAGGGATGGTGGTCGGCGAAGGCATGCGGGACCACGCCGATGCCCAGTCCGCGCAGCATCTCGAAGAACCGGCCGGGATTGCCGATGCCAGCCAGGGCGTGGACCCGATGCCCGCCGAAGGTGGACAGCGGACGCGTGCGCCCCCCGCGCAGCGGCACCGCATTGTCGGCGCGCAACTGCATGGGCCATTCGCCGAAACCGGCGCTGCCGCCGTTGACCACGCGGAAGTCGCAGGCCGCGCCGCGCAGCGCAGGCTCGCGCAACGGTCCGGCCGGCAGCAGGCGGCCGTTGCCGTAACGGCGACGGCCATCGACCACCTCGATCTCCACGTCGCGGTGCAGCCGGTAGTGCTGCAATCCGTCATCGCAAACCACCACGTCGCAGCCCGCAGCCAGCAGCGCGCGCGCGGCCGCGACCCGGTCGCGATCCACGCGCACCGGCACCCCGGTGCGGCGCGCGACCAGCACCGGCTCGTCGCCACCGTCGGCCGGCGCAGTCTGCGCGTCCACCCATGCGGGCCGGGCAGGGTCGCGCCGGCCATGGCCGCGGCTGGCGACGCCCGGGCGCCAGCCCGCCTGCTGCAGTCGCTGGACCAGGGCGATGGTCAGGGGTGTCTTGCCGGTGCCGCCCACCGAGACGTTGCCGACCACCACCACCACCACCGCGACCTGGTGGCGACGCAGCAATCCGGCCCGATAGAGCCCGGCGCGCAGGCCGACCGCGGCGCCGTACAGCGCCGCCAGCAGGCGCGCGTGCAGCGGCGGGGTGGCGCCGTCGTACCACCAGGGCGGGGTCTTGTCCTGCTGCCTGCTCACTCGGCCTCGCGGAATTGCATGCCATGCAGGTGCGCATACAGGCCGCCGCGGCCGAGCAACTCGGCATGGGTGCCCTGCTCCACCAGCTGGCCGTGGTCCAGCACCAGGACCTGGTCGGCGTGTTCGATGGTGGAAAGACGGTGCGCGATGACCAGGGTGGTGCGGTCCGGCATCAGCTTCTGGAGCGCATTCTGGACCAGCCGCTCGGATTCGTTGTCCAACGCCGCGGTGGCTTCGTCGAGAATCAGCACCGGCGCATCGCGCAGGATCGCGCGGGCGATCGCCAGCCGCTGCCGCTGGCCACCGGACAACAACGCGCCGTTCTCGCCGATGGGGGTATCCAGCTGCTGCGGCAGGCGCTCGATGAATTCCCAGGCGTTGGCCGCGTCCGCGGCGGCCCGCAGCTTCTGCGGATCGGCGATGGCGCCGTAGGCGATGTTGGTGCCGATGCTGTCATCGAACAGCATCACTTTCTGCCCGACCAGAGCGATCTGGCGACGCAGGTCGGCCAGCCGGTAGTCATCCAGCGGAACCCCGTCCAGCGTGACCAGGCCCGAGGTGGGCTGGTAGAACCGCGGCACCAGCCGCACCAGGCTGGTCTTGCCACTGCCGGAACGGCCGACGATGGCGGTGACGGTACCGGGCATGGCGCTGAAGCTGATGTCGGACAGCACCTTGCCCTCATGCCCGGGATAGCTCAGCGAGACCCGGTCGAAGACCAGTTCGCCACGCGCACGCACCAGCGAGACCGTTCCCTTGTCCTCTTCCTCCTGCTCGTCCAGCACCCCGAACAGGCGCTCGGCCGCGGCCACGCCGCGCGAGATCTGGGTCTGGATGCTGGTCAACCGCCGCAGCGAGGGGATGATGGCCATCATCGAGGTCATCAGCACGATGAAATCGCCCGCGGTCAGGCGCCCGGCGAGCGCCTCGCGGGTGGCCACCCAGACGATCGCGGCCAGGGCGAAGGCGGCCAGGAACTGGACCATGCCCGAGGCCAGCGCGCGGGTGGTCTCCACTTTCATGTTCAGGCCGAGGATCCGGTTGGCCAGCTTGGCGTAGCGCCCGATTTCCAGTTGCTGGGCCCCATGCACCTTGACGTCCTGCTGGGCCGACAACGACTGCTCGGCCGCCTGCGCCATGCGTCCCATGCCGTCCTGGATGCCGCCGCTGATCTTGCGGTAGCGCTTGCCGACAAAGGAAACGATGATCCCGATCAGGGGCGCGATGACCACCAGCGCCAGGGTCACGCGCACGCTGGACTGGAGCATGGCCAGGACCATGAAGGCGATGGTCAGGGTATCGGTGACCACCACCTTGAGCGCATCGGCGCTGGCCTGGGTTACCTGCTCGGTGTCGTAGTTGAGCCGGCTGACCATCACCGGCGTGGCTTCGGCGTCGAAGTGCGAGGACGGCAGCCGCAGGTACTTGGCCAGGACCTCCTGGCGCAGGTCCCGGACCACGCTGCGACCGGTGCGCGCCATGCCGTAGTCGACCACGAAGGTGGCCACGCTGCGCAGCAGGAACAGGCCCACGATCATCAGCGGCAGCTTCACTTCCATGCCCGGCTCGGGGTTGACGAAACCCTGGTCGGTCAATGGCTTCATCAGCTTAACAAAACCGAAACCGGCGGTGGCTTCGACCAGCATGCCGGCCAGGGCGGCGGCCAGGAACAGCCGATAGCGGGCGGTATAGCCCAGCAGACGCCGGTAGATCGGCCACACCGGGGTTTTCGGCTTGCTCATTTACCGGGCTCGGGGGCCGTGGCGATGGAGATGCGGCGGAAGCCCATCTGACCGAGGGCGTCCAGTGCGGTGACCACAGCCTGGTGCGGGGTGCGGGCGTCGGCGCGCAGCAGCACCGGCCGCGAGCGATCGCTGCCGCCGGCGCTCTCCAGCGCCTGCTTCAGCGCATCGATGTCGTTGCGCAGCAGTTCCTGGTCGCCGACGAAGTACCGGCCTTCGGCGTTGACTAGCACGCTCAGCGCCCGGGTCTGGTCGCCGGCCGGCTCGCCGGTGGCCTGCGGCAACTGCAGTTGCAGGGTCGAGCGCGCGTCGAAGGTCGTGGTGATCACGAAGAAGATGATCAGCACCAGGATCACGTCGATCAGCGGAACCAGGTTGATCTCCGGTTCGTCGTGCGCGCGGTCATCGCGGATGCGCATGGCCGATTCAGCCCTCGACCGCTGCCGTCGCGGCCTGCCCCTGCACCGTGCGCGCGCGCGCGGCGACCACGCCCTTGGCATCGAGCGCATCCAGCAGTGCGGTCGCCTGCTGCTCCATCTCGATCACGTAGCCGGCCACCCGACCGCGGAAGTAGCGGTGGAACATCAGCGCCGGGATCGCCACGATCATGCCGGTGGCGGTGCAGACCAGCGCCTTGCCGATGCCGCCGGCAAGCTGGTTCACATCGCCCACGCCGTGGTCGAGGATGCCCAGGAACATCTGGATCATGCCCACCACCGTGCCGAGCAGCCCAAGCAGCGGACCGGCCGCGGCGATGGTGCCCAGCGTGTTCAGGAACTTCTCCATCCGGTGGACCAGGTGACGGCCGGTATCCTCGATGCGCTCGCGGATCTGGTCGCGGGGCCGGTTGCGGGTATCCAGGGCCGCAGCCAGCAGCGCGCCGAGGGGCGAGTTGAGGCGCAGCGACTCGATATGGGCCGGATCGAGTTGGCCACGGGCGGCCCAGCTGCGGACTTCGGCGCCGAGCGCGGGAGGAATCACTTCCTTGCGGCGCAGGGTCCAGAACCTTTCCACCACGATGGCCAGGGCCAGCACGGCGAGCAGCAGCAGGGGGATCATCGGCCAGCCGCCGGCCTTCACCAATTCCAGCACTTTCAGTCCTCCGGCCCTGGCGGCCGTTCGTTCGCGGATCGATAGGATAGCGTAGCGGCCGCGCGCAGCCGCGCCGCATCCCACAGCCTGGCCTGCTGGCGCCGGCGTTCACGCACCTGCAGGCCTTCCCGCCCCAGCCACAGGCGGACCGCGCCGCTCTCGGCGGTGTTGAGCACCTCGGCCCCGCCGGCCTGCCAGCGCCGGACCACATCCGCCCTGGGATGGCCGAAGCGATTTCCCTGGCCGGCCGATACCAGCGCCAGCCGGGCACCGGTGGCAGCCACGAACGCCGGGTCGGAAGAGCCGCCGCTGCCGTGGTGCGCGGCCAGCACGACCTCGGCGCGGAGGCGCGCGGGATCCCGCCGCACCAGCTCGCGCTCCACCACCTCGCCAATGTCGCCGGTCAGCAGGACCGCGCCGTGCCCGCTTTCGATCCGCAGCACGCAACTGGCTTCGTTGCCCAGGTAGGGAAAATGCGCCGTGGGGTGCAGGAAGGTGAAATCCACCCCGTCCCAGCGCCATTTCCGCCCGGCGATGCAAGCCGATCCCACCGCAACCGGGGAGCCCTTCGGCGCCAGGGAGCCGTCCACCGGCAAAACCGCCTGCACCGCCTCGAAGCCGCCGGCATGATCATTGTCGCCATGGCTGATCACTGCCAGGTCCAGTCGCGCCACGCCCATGGCGCGCAATGCCGGCACCACCACGCGTTCACCCGCGTCGAAACCGTCGGCCACGGCAGGACCCGCGTCATACAGGAGTGCATGGCGCCGGGTGCGGACCAGCACCGACAGACCCTGCCCCACGTCCATGACCAGCAGTTCCACCTCGCCTTCAGCCGGGCCCTGCAGCGACGGCAGCAGCAAGGGCAACCACAACAGCGCCGCCAGCAGCTTGCCTGGCACACCGCGCGGCAACAGCATCCAGAACGTGGCCAGCAGGGCGAGCGGGGGCGCATACCACGGCGCCTCAGGCAGCCACCACAAGGCGAAACGGCTCCCGGCCAGGCTGGTGAACAGCGGCCAGCTCAGGTCGAAGCACCACGCAGCCGCCTTCCAGGCCCAACTGCCGGCGCCCGCGTGTAGCGCCTCCAGCGCCGTGCCGGCAAGGGCCAGCGGCACCACCACCAGGCTCCACCAGGGAATCGCCACCAGGTTGACCAGGGGTCCTACCGCCGAGGCCTGCCCAAACAGCAGCACCGACAACGGCAGCAGGCCAAGGGTGGCCACGCCCTGGGCGGAAACGAAACTCCTGGCCAACGATTGCGTCCGTGGCAGGCACCACGCCAGCCAGGCAACGCCGGCGAAGCTCAACCAGAAACCCGCCGCGAGCATCGACAACGGATCGAACAGCAGCACCGCGATCGCCGCTAGGGCCAGCGAATCGACCACCCGTACCGGCCGCCGCGACATGCGCGCGACGACCACCACCGCGATCATCAGCACCGTGCGCGTGGTCGGCAGGGCGAAACCGGCCAGGGCCGCGTAACCGGTGGCCCCGACCAGGGCGGCCAGGCCCGCGGCCTGCGGCCGTGGCAGGCCGCGCGCCAACCCCGGGAACGCACGCCAGGCCAGGGAACCGCACAGGGCGAAGAAGCCGGCGACCAGGCCCACGTGGAATCCTGAGATCGCGATCAGGTGGGTGACGCCGGTGGCGCGCAGGATCTCCCAGTCCCGCTGCTCCAGGCCATGGGTGTCGCCCAGCGCCAGCGCGCGCACGTAACGCGAAGAAGGTGAAGCCACCGCCGTGCCAATCCGCGCCGACATCCGCTCCCGCCAGGCGTTGACGCCGCGCGGCCCGTCCAGTTGCCGGGCCATCGATGGCTCCCGCACATAGCCGGTGGCGGCGATCCGCTGGGCCAGCGCATGGCGTTCGGCGTCGAACCCGCCCGGGTTGCTCAGGCCACGCGGCGCGCGCACCTGGACGACGAAGCGCCAGCGCGCGCCGGCGTGCAGGCCGGTGCGTGGACCGGGCTCCAGCGCATCGAAGTCGTCGTACCAGGACAGCTGCACGGTACGGCCGCGCAGCGGCGCTGGCTGCGAAGCGTGATCGTCGACCAGCAGGCGAAAACGCGTGCGGCGTGCTTCGGGATGCGGCAGGTCGGCGATACGGCCTTCGACCACCAGGTCGCGCTTTTCCCAGCCGGGTGGCAACTGCGCGCCCAGCACCAGCGCGGCCTGCAGGCCGGCCCAGCCGAAGCCGGCCAGGGCCGTGCCCAGCCAGCGCCAGCGTGGGCCTCGCCAGCGCCACGCCAACCCACCCAGCATGCAGGCCAGCAGGATCGGCCAGGGCGGCAGCCACGACAACAGCAGGCAGGTGCCCACCCCCGCCAGCAGGGCGATGGCGGTGACCGCCGGGGAACGCGTGGCAATTCCGTTGCCGGAGGACATCATCGGTCGCTACCGTGTTGGGGACCTCCGGAGGATCGCTACCCCGGGCAACGCCCACCATCGGCATCTGCCATGCGGCACCGTAGGAAAACGCCGATCCCGAAGAGGCCGGACTGCGTGCGGCGGATGTCGACAGAAGCGGTCCGGTACGGGCCGCGCCGGATCAGATAGCCGACGCGGGCAACTGCCGCAGCTTGCCTTCGTGCAGTTCCAGGACCCGATCGAGCTTGCGGGCCAGGCGCCGGTCGTGGGTCACCAGCACCAGGCTGGTCTTCTGCGCGCGGTTGAGTTCCAGCATCAGCTCGAACACATTGGCGGCCGTCCTCTCGTCCAGGTTGCCGGTCGGCTCGTCGCCGAGCACGCAGGCTGGCTGGTTGACCAGCGCGCGCGCGACCGCCGCACGCTGCCGCTCGCCACCGGAAAGTTCGCCGGGCTTGTGCCCGATGCGGTGGCCCAGGCCCACGTTCTGCAGCAGTTCGGTGGCGCGTTGCATCGCCACCCTGGCGTCGGCCCCGCCCAGCATCACCGGCATCATCACGTTCTCGAGCGCGGTGAATTCCGGCAGCAGGTGGTGGAACTGGTAGACAAAGCCCAGCGCGCGGTTGCGCAGCTTGCCCCGCGCCGAATCGGACAACGCGGACATCTTCTGCCCGGCCACGTAGACCTCGCCGGCGGTCGGCGTGTCCAACCCGCCCAGCAGGTGCAGCAAGGTGCTCTTGCCCGCGCCGGACGCGCCGACGATGGCGACCGTCTCGCCAGCGGTGACGGACAATTCCAGCCCGTCGAACACCGGCGTGCGCATGCTGCCTTCGGCGTAGGTCTTGGCCAGCGCCTCGGCATGGATCACCGAGCCTTCGATCATGGATTGCTCACTCATAGCGCAGCGCCTCGGCCGGGTCGGTCCGCGCCGCGCGCCAGGCCGGGTACAGGGTGGCCAGGAAGCTCATCGCCAGTGCCACCAGGGCGATCACGGTGACGTCTCCGCCACGCAGGTCGTAAGGCAGGCCGGTGATGTAGTAGACGTCCGATGGCAGCAGGGTGACGTTGAACAGCGACTCGATCGAACCCAGGATGCGCTCCAGGTTCATGGTCAGGGCGATGCCGCCGACCACGCCCAGCACGGTGCCGATGATCCCGATCAGCGAGCCCTGGACCATGAAGACCTGCATCACCCCGCGCGGGGTCAGGCCCAGCGTTCGCAGGATCGCGATGTCGGCCTGCTTGTCGGTGACCAGCATCACCTGCGAGGAGACCAGGTTGAAGGCGCCCATGGCGATGATCAGCGACAGCAGGATGCCCATCACCGTCTTCTCCATCTTCAGCGA
>SEHC01000535.1 GCA_004173415.1 Lysobacteraceae bacterium | reverse complement strand
ATCTTCTCGCCCTGCTCGAGCCCGGACAGGATCTCCACCGCGCCCAGGCTGCTGGCGCCGGTCTGGATGGCGCGGCGGTTGGCGCTGCTGCCATCGACCACGTAGGCATAGCGGCCGCCACCCTGTTCCAGGAAGGGACCGCGTTCGACCATCAGCACGTTGCGGCGGGTGTCCATGACGATGCGCGCCGACAGGCGCTGGTTCTGGCGCAGGCCCGGGGGCTGCTTGCCCCTGGCGAAGCGCAGGCGGGCATTGACCTCGCCATTGACCACTTCAGGCGACACCGCCGACACTTCGGCCGGGTACTGCATGGCATTGCTGGTGATCTGCGCCGGCATGCCGATGGCCAAGTCGCGGGCGAAGCTTTCCGGCACCTTGATCTCGACTTCGAACAGGCTCAGGTCGACCACGCTGAGGATCGGCGCGTTGGTGGCCACGTTGGTGCCCTGTGGAATCTGCACCTGCCCGATCTGGCCGTCGAACGGGGCGCGCAGGGTCAGCGCATCGACCTGGCGCTGCAGTTCGTCGACCACCGAGCGCTGGCGGTCGGCCAGCAGGCGCTTGTTGCGGCTGTCCAGTCCGGCGCCGGCACCCTGCAGGCCGGCATCCTTGTTGGCGGCGGTCAGGCCGATCTGGGCTTTCTTCAGCTCGTCCTGGGCCTTGGCGTATTCGTTCTGCGACACCGCGCCGCCCTGGTAGGCGCGCTCGTAACGCTCCAGGTCGCGTTCGGCGGCGGTGCGTTCGATGCGGGCCTGGTCCAGCAGCTTGGCCGCGGTCGAGCGGGCGATCTGCGCATCGAGGATCGCGCGGCTGGCCTCGGCCTCCATGCTGGCCAGGGTGGAACCTTCCTGGGCCAGCTTGCTGCGCAGCTCGGGGCTGTCGATCTCGGCCAGGGCCTGGCCCTTCTTGACCACGTCGCCGGCCACGACCTTGAGCGCCACGGTGCCGCCGGCGATGGCGTACAGGGTCGGGCTGTTGGCGGCGATCACGCGGCCGTCGGCGGCGATGTCGCGCACCAGGTCGCCGCGGGTCACCTCGGCAATGCGGACCCGTGACGCATCGAAGGACGAGCCGCCCGACATCCAGCTGCCGACCACCCAGTACAGCAGGGCCAGCACCGCCAGCCCCGCGCCGCCGCCAACCAGCCAGGACCGGGGAATGCGCCGCCGGGCCGTCGCCACCGGCTTGATCGCCTGGTCCTGGGCCGAGGTGTCGCGGATGCGGAAAGGGTCGCGGGTTTCCATGGGGCGGTGGGTGTCCGTGGCCCGTGTCCGCGCGGACACTTTTGCCGTCCGCGCGGACGGTCCGGTCCGGTTTCGGCGTTTACACTGGTCATTCGACACACAGGGAAACGCCATACATGTGCGGGATTGTTGGTGCGATCGCCGATCGCGACGTGGTTCCGGTCCTCATCGAAGGACTCAAGCGGCTTGAATATCGCGGTTACGACTCGGCCGGCATCGCCGTGGTCGGGGAGAGCGAAGTGCGCCGCGTCCGCCGCACCGGGCGGGTGTCGGAAATGGAGAACGCCGCGATCGCCGAGGGCTTCCACGCCAACCTCGGCATCGGCCACACCCGCTGGGCCACCCATGGCGGGGTCACCGAGGCCAACGCCCATCCGCACATCAGCCAGGGCGTGGCCCTGGTCCACAACGGCATCATCGAGAACCACGAGGAACAGCGCGAGCGCCTGCGCGAGCTGGGCTACCAGTTCGAATCGCAGACCGACACCGAGGTCATCGCCCACCTGATCCACCACTACCTCAAGCAGGGCAACGACCTGCTCGGTGCGCTGCAGTGCGCGGTCAAGGACCTGACCGGCGCCTATGCGCTGGCCGTGGTCAGTCGCAAGGAGCCGGGGCGCATGGTCTGCGCGCGGATGGGCTGCCCGCTGCTGGTCGGCCTGGGCGAGGGCGAGAACTTCGTCGCCTCCGACGTCTCGGCGATCCTGCAGGCGACCCGCCGGGTGATCTTCCTGGAAGAGGGCGACACCGCCGAAGTGACCCGCGAAGGCGTGCGCGTGTTCGACGCCGGCAACGTCGAGATCCAGCGCGAGGTGCACGTCTCCGACGTGTCGCTGGCTTCGCTGGAACTGGGGCCGTACCGCCACTTCATGCAGAAGGAAATCCACGAGCAGCCGCGCGCGCTGGCCGACACCATCGAGGCGGTGATCGACGGCGGCTTCGACGCCGCGCTGTTCGGCAAGGACGCCGAAGCGGTGCTGCGCGGCATCGAAGGCGTGCAGATCCTCGCCTGCGGCACCAGCTACTACGCCGGCATGACCGCCCGCTACTGGATGGAAGCCATCTCCGGCTTGCCGTGCTCGGTGGAGATCGCCAGCGAGTACCGCTACCGCGCCGCCCACGCCAACCCGAAGCACCTGATCGTCACCATTTCCCAGTCCGGCGAGACCCTGGACACGATGGAGGCGCTGAAGTACGCCAAGTCGCTGGGCCACCTGCACACGCTGTCGGTGTGCAACGTGCCTGAGAGCGCGATCCCGCGCGCCAGCGAACTGGTCTGCTACACGCGGGCCGGCGCCGAAATCGGCGTGGCCTCGACCAAGGCCTTCACCACCCAGCTGGCCGCGCTGTTCCAGCTCTGCGTGGTCCTGGGCAAGCTGCACGGCAAGGTCAGCGCGGCCGACGAAGCCGACTACCTGGAACAGCTGCGCTTCCTGCCCGGCAGCGTCCAGCATGCGCTGAACCTGGAGCCGCAGATCGCGCTGTGGGCGGAGAAGTTCGCCAGCAAGCACAACGCGCTGTTCCTGGGCCGCGGCCTGCATTATCCGATCGCCCTGGAAGGCGCCTTGAAGCTGAAGGAAATCTCCTACATCCACGCCGAGGCCTATCC
>SEHC01000534.1 GCA_004173415.1 Lysobacteraceae bacterium | reverse complement strand
CGGTCGGCTCGCACGAAGACCTGCTGCCGTACCTGGTGCGGCGCCTGCTGGAGAACGGCGCCAACTCCAGCTTCGTCAACCGCATCACCGACGAGAACGTGGCCATCGACGACCTGGTCCGCGACCCGGTGGAAACAGTCGCCGCATTCGACTCCATCCCGCATCCGCGCATCCCGCTGCCGGTGCAACTTTTCCAGAACCAGGCGCCGAGCCTGAGCACCGACAGGAAGAACTCCATGGGCGCCAACCTCGCCAACGACAACGACCTGCGCGCACTGGCCGAGCAGGTCAACGCCGCCTTCGTCCAGGCCGGCCCGCATGGCTGGCGCGCGGCGCCGCTGGTGCCGGGCGCGGTGCTGTCAACCCGCGCCCTGCCGGTGACCAACCCCGCCGATCGCCGCCAGGTGGTGGGCGAATGGCATGCCGCCGACGCAGCCATCGTCGAGAAGGCGCTGCACAACGCGACCGCCGCGCAGTCCGGCTGGGACCGGACCCCGGCCGCCGGCCGCGCCACCATCCTCGAGCACGCCGCCGGCCTGCTGGAGGCGCGCATGCCCGAGTTCATCGCCCAGTGCGTGAAGGAAGCCGGCAAGACCATCCCCGATGGCGTTGCCGAAGTGCGCGAGGCGGTCGATTTCCTGCGCTACTACGCCGCCCAGGCGCGCGCCCAGTTCGGCGCGCCCGAGCGCCTGCCCGGTCCGACCGGCGAATCCAACGAACTGCAGTTGCACGGCCGCGGCGTGTTCGTGTGCATCAGTCCATGGAATTTCCCGCTGGCCATTTTCCTGGGCCAGGTCGCCGCCGCGCTCGCCGCAGGCAACAGTGTGATCGCCAAGCCGGCCGAACAGACCAACCTGATCGGCCACGCCGCGGTCAAGTTGCTGCACGAGGCCGGCGTGCCCGAGCACGTGGTCCAGTTCGTGCCGGGCGACGGCGCGGTGGTCGGCGCCGCCCTGACCCGCGATCCGCGCGTGGCCGGCGTGGCCTTCACCGGCTCCACCGATACCGCCCGCGCGATCAACCGGGCGATGGCCGCGCGCGATGCCGCCATCGGCGTGCTGATCGCCGAAACCGGCGGCCAGAATGCCTTCATCGCCGACTCCTCGGCATTGCCCGAGCAGCTGGTCAAGGATGCGATCGGGTCGGCCTTCACCTCCGCCGGCCAGCGCTGCTCGGCGGCGCGGGTGCTGTTCGTGCAGGAAGACATCGCCGACAAGGTGGTGTCGATGCTGGCCGGGGCGATGGACGAGCTGAAGGTCGGCGACCCCGGGCTGCTGTCCACCGACGTGGGTCCGGTGATCGACGAGGACGCACTGAAGATCCTGCAGGCGCATGCCGAACGCATGGACCGCGAAGCCACCCTGATCAAGCGCGCCCATGCCGACTCCTCGGTGGCCCACGGCAGCTATTTCGCCCCCGGGGCCTGGGAGCTGAAGTCGCTGGACCAGTTGCACGTGGAAGTGTTCGGACCCGCCCTGCACGTGCTGCGCTGGAAGGGCGAGGACCTGGACAAGGTCATCGACGCGATCAACGCCACCGGCTACGGTCTGACCCTGGGCGTGCATTCGCGCATCGACGAGACCATCGA
>SEHC01000533.1 GCA_004173415.1 Lysobacteraceae bacterium | reverse complement strand
GGCGCGCACCCGCCGCGGCGGCGACAGCATCGCCCGCTGGATGTCGCGGGCGATCGACAGTTCGCTCTGCAGCTTCTGCCGGGCCGCGCCCATCTCGCCGATCTCCACCAGTTGCTGCTCGATCGAGGTGCGCGCGTGTTCCAGGGTGCGGGCCATGCGCCCGACCTCGTCGCGGCGGCGGGTGTGCGGCACCGGCCAGTCGTACTGGCCCAGGGCCAGCCGCGAGGTGGATTCGGCCAGGTGCTCGACCGGGCGGCTGATGCGCTTGGCCAGGTGCCGCACCAGCAGGGTGGACAGCAGCGCCAGCAGGGTGCCGGCGGCCAGCAGCAGGTACAGCGCGCGGTCCAGGCGGGCCACGATCAGGTCGTAGGACTGGGCCACCAGCAGCGACCAGCCGCTGGTGCCCACCGGTTCGACCACGGTGTAGCGCTGCTCGCCCATGCGCGCGTCGGTGTGGGTGAACTGCCCGGCCTGGTGCAGGCGCACGGCCCGGGCCACCACGGCCAGGTCGTGGCGGCCGCGGCTGTCGATGTAGCTGGCCACGGTTTCGTGCAGGGCCACGCCGGGTTCCGGATTGATCGCGAACATGCCCTCCGGGGCGACCAGCGACAGGCGCCAGCCGGGCAGGTGGGCCAGGGTCTCGAAGTGGTCGGTCAGCTGGCTCAGCGGCAGGTCCAGGCTGACCATGCCGCGGGTGGTGGCGCCGCGCCCGCTGGGCCGCAGCGGCAGGTTGTAGGTGACGATCCAGACCTGGCCGGCGGTCTGGCTGAGGTAGGGCTCGGACCACCAGCCGCGCTGCGCCGCCAGGGTGCGCTGGTACCAGGCCCGGGCGCGGTAGTCGTAGCCGTCGGCGATGAAGTCGCGGTCCTTGCCGTTGGCCGAGATGTAGCGGGCGAAGGCGGGGCGCCCGTCGGTACCCTTCTCCAGCACCAGCAGCCCGCCGCTGACCCCCGGCGTGGCCCGGGCCATGGCCCGCAGGGTGGTGGAGAGTTCCTCGTTGTCCAGTTCGGCATTGGCGACCAGGTCGGAGACGCCGCGGGCGGTGATGGTGACCATGTCGAAGGCCGTGTCCAGGCGCTGGGCCGCTTCCTGCGCGCTGGCCCGGGTCTCGCGCTTGGCGTTGTCCAGGATCTGGCCGCGGGCGAACCAGGCGATCGCGGCGACCACCAGCAGCAGCAGGGCCACGTTGACCGCGGCCGACCACAGCGCGATGCGCGTGCGCAGGCTGTTGCGCCAGTGCACGCGGTCGCTGGCGGGCGCCGCCCCCGCGCCGCCCTGGTCTGGTCCTGTTGCCGGCATGCCGGTCCCTCCTGGATCCCCCCGCCGATCATAGGCCAATGGGCTGCCGTGGGCTTGGAGGTGCGTGGCGGGGTCCGCCCGGGCCACCCGCCGCGATGCCAGGCCCGCGTCGCCAACGCGGCGCCGTCGCGGGTCCGGAACACTCCATACGCCTGCGTAGCGAATCCCTGCCCGGAGCCCTGCGTTACACTCCAAGGTCCACGAAAAGACTGACTTTCGCGCGCTGGCGCGATGCATTGGAGTAGCGATGAACTGGTTGAACGAGATGTTGCAGAGCGATCCGGATCCGGCCGAAACC